>JAKANW010000103.1 GCA_021823555.1 Chloroflexota bacterium | reverse complement strand
CGATCTAGGCCGGCATGCTGACTCCTGCGCAGGTCAAGTTGGGGATGGGGCTGGTCTTCGGCCTGTCCGCCTTGCTGGGACTTTATCTTGCCTGGCTGGGCGGCTGGCCCATTCTGGTGGTCGGCCTGGCAGCCATCCTTTCCGCGATTGCCTACACAGGCGGGCCATTTCCGCTTGGTTATTATGGCCTCGGCGACCTTTTTGTTTTTATCTTTTTCGGACTGGCTTCGGTGGCCGGGACTTATTACGTGCAGGCAGGTTCCGTCAGCGCCGCGGCCTGGTGGATGGCAATTCCTCCGGGACTCATCATCACCGCCATCTTGGTGGTCAACAATTTGCGCGATCTTGAGAATGACCGCAAGGCAGGCAAGCACACGCTGGCGGTGCTGTTAGGCGAACGCGGGGCGCGCCTGGAATATTTGCTTTGTCTCGTAGTTGCCTATCTCATCCTGCCCCTCGCGGCCTGGCTCGGACTTGTCCCTTGGCTGGCTTTGTTGGCGTGGCTCTCTCTGCCGCTCGCCTGGAAGACTGCTCGAATGGTATTCACTCAGAGCGGCCGTCCGTTGAATGCAGCGCTGGCGGGCACGGGTCAGGTCGCGCTAGTGTTTAGTCTATTGTTTTGGGTGGGGATGTTGTTGTAGCAATCCGGTGGTCGAGTAGCCCTGAGGGTTGAGTAGCGAAGCATATCGAAACCCCGCTATTCGGCCCTCGGAATTAATTGACGAACTTCCACGGACACAAAATTCGCTCCAGCCAGTCCACGCTGAAATATAACCCCAGGCCCAGCAGGCTCATGGCAATCACACCGGCGTACATGGCTGGATAATTCAACAGGGTGCTGCCGTTGTAATAAATATAGTATCCCAGCCCGCGTGTGGTGGCAAACAACTCAGCAATATACAGCACTGCCACTGCCGTGCCCACGGACTGTCGCAGCGCAGTCAGGATGGCGGGCAGGCTGGCAGGCAGATATACAAAACGGAACAACGCCCGCCGTCCCGCGCCGAGGCTGCGTAAACTTTGCAGCAGTTGCGGCGGCAGCCCGGCAGCCTGGTCCCGCACCAGCACCACGACCTGGAAGAACAGGATCAGGAAGATGACGGTGATCTTGGCGGTGTCGCCGATTCCCAGGAACAGCAGCACGATGGGCAGGAACACGACCTTGGGGATGGGATACAGCAGATAGATGATGGGGGAGAACAAGCGGTTCAGCTTCGCGGAGCCTCCAATTGCCAGCCCCGCAGGCACCGCCGTCAGCACCGACAGCGCCATCCCCGCCGCCACGCGCCACAGGCTGGCCGCAAAATCCACCAGCAGGCCTTTGCCCAACTCATGGACGAAGACCGTCAGCACCAGAGTCGGCGCGGGCAGGATCGGACGGTTGATTAGCAAGGCAGCCGCCTCCCAAAGGATCCCCAGTCCCAGGGCGGCCAACAGCACGTCACGCCGCTTCATTTTCCACCCTGTTTGTACAGCGACATTCATGTCGCCCATCATGCCGTTTCATGGCTCAACTCCTGGCGTAGTAACTGGCACAGTTCGCCATATGCCTGGCTGTGACGATAGTCTGCCGCGCTCACGCCTGGGTTCGGGAAAACGCGCGCGGTTTGATTGGGAGGCAGTCCAAGCAGGAGGATATTCTCTCCCAGCATGGCAGCTTCTTCAATGGCGTGCGTGACCATGACCAGCGTCAAGCCTTGCTCGGCGCATAGTTCGAGCGTGAGCGTTTGCAGGTCTTCGCGCGTGATGGCATCCAGCGAGGAAAAGGGTTCGTCCATCAAAAGCAGATCAGGCTGTAATACCAGAGTGCGTGCGATAGCGGCGCGCTGTCGCTGCCCGCCGGAGATCTGGCCGGGGAACTTGTCGGCCAGGTCGGCGATGCCGAGGCGCTCCAGCCAGGGAGTCACGTCGCGGCCGGCCTGATGGTCGCGCGGCGCATGGACCTCATCCGGGCCGTAGAAGTTACGCACGCGCAGCCCCAGCTCGGCGTTCTGGCGGACAGTAGCCCAGGGCAACAATCCGTAATCTTGCAGGATCAATCCCGTGCGCGGCCGCGGCCGGGTTAGCAGTTGACCATCAATCTCAATCTCGCCGCGGGTGGGTTGGAGCAAACCAGCCAACAGGTACAGCAGGCTGGTCTTGCCGCAGCCCGACGCGCCCAGGATGGCCCACTTTTGGCCGCGTTCCACCTGCCAGTTGAAATCCTGGAAGATGGATGGGCCATGCGGGTAGCCAAAGGTGAGATCGTGAACGTGAATCATGACGAGGGTGCGTCGCACCAGACAGACTGGGGGACTCCATACACCCGAATTGGTTTGGGCTGAGGAGAAACCTGTCGAAGCAGGTGCGACGCACGAATCAGGCATGGAGCCGCTTGATTATAACGGGAACAGGCCAAGGCTTGTCCTGGGCGGTGAAGGATCAGGGAAGAAGCGCGGCGTTGACCGAGCCAGCGTAGGAAACGTCAACGGTCAACATGCCTTTGTCTTTGGCCCAGGCCAGCGCATCGTTCCATTCGGCTTCGGTTGGCACGCCCGCGGCGGGGAAGGGCGGGACTTGGAATTTGCCGATCAGTTGCGGTGGCACAAGTTTCTGGTCGCTCAACACGTTGTTGTATTTGGTCGGGTCGGCATTGATCAACTTGGTGGCGTCTTCGATGGCTGCCAGGAAGGCTTTGACTGCCTCCGGGTGCGCGTCGATCACTTCCTTGCGGAAGGAAATCACGCTGAAACCATATTCGGGATGCGTCGAGTCGTCGGCCACTTTTACCGCGCCCTGACCCACGGCCAGCGAGGCTTGTGGGTCGGGCAGCACGCCAGCCTTGAGTTCGCCCGAAGCCAGCAGCGACATGCGGTCGGGGATCCTGGGCACAGCGATGGTTTTGATCTCGTCGGCGGTCAGGCCGGCGGCTTCCAGCAGGCGGTCGGTGACATACTCAATGACGGTGCCCTGCGAGACGCCGATCTCGACGCCTTTCAACTGGTCGGGCGTGGTGATGCCGCTTTTGGCGGAGGCCAGGATGAAGAAGTGACCGTAACCGGCGCTGGGGCGCAACGCATAACGCACAGCCTGCATTTGCACCTGGTCTTTGTTGAAGAGCATCACGGCCAGCGTCTCGTTGATCGCCCCGTCAGCCTGGCCCGCAGCAAGGAGTTGGTCGCGTTCGGGTGCGGAGGCGACGGGAACGAACTCAACGTTCACTCCATATTTGGTGAACAAGCCTTCCTGCTGGGCGACGTACATCGGCAGGGTGTCAATGATGGGCAGCACCGCGATCTTGAGCGTGACGGGCGCCTCAGTCTGGACCTGTGCAGCTGGCGCGGCCGTAGCAGGCGTTGTCGCCGGGACGGCGGGCGCGCACGCGGCCAGCAGAGCTGTCATCGCCGCGAGGAGCGATAACGTAATGCGAAGTTTCATGCAAATATCTCCTGTGTTGAAAAATTAGTCCCCAGGTTTGTAGCCTGTGAATCACGAAGTTGGTTTTGCTTCGAATTCCCGGATCCGTTCTTCCGGGATGCCGATGCTTTGAAGCAGCAACCTGCGCAAGGCGGGCAGGGCGCGGTCGGGATCGGGTTGTCCCGTGTAGACCCAGCGCAGGACGATCTCATTCAGCGCGCCCATCCAGGCGCAGGCCGCCACCTCGGTATCCAGCGCAGGGATGCTGCCATCGGCGACGGCTTCATCGAGATTCTGCTTGATGATCTCACTAAAGCGATCATTGACTGCGCGGCGTTTCTCCTCGAAAGCCAGCCCCAGTCCCGTGGCCTGCACCAGTGCAATCTTTGCCAGCCCGCGATATTGGCCGAAGGTCTCCAGGCAGACGCGCAATGCCAAATCGAGGCGCGCCATCCCCGAGGTCTCGGCCTGGATGCGATTGTGGAGTCTGCTTTCGAGCAGGTTGGCAAACGTATCCACCAGCGCCAGGAAAATATCCTGCTTGCTGGGGAAATAGAAATAGAATGAGCCTTTGGAAGTTTGCGACTCGGCCACGATGTCGTCCACTTTCGTATCGTGGTAGCCTTTGCTGGCGAAGACCTTGACCGCCGCTTCGAGGATGCGGCCGCGGGTTTCCTGTGTGGGGTCGAGGGGAGTGTCTGCCATGGAAGAATTACATTTCCTCTTCCAGCTTTGTCGTTGGCGCAATCAGGAAGATGATGTTGTCCCAGGCGATGTGGCTGACGATTAGCGCGCCGAGCGGGAAACCCAAGGCGTACAGCCCGCCCCAGAACGCGCCTGCTACGGTCGCTGCGCCGACCAGGGTGAAGTTGCCGCTGGCAATGTGGACGCCGCCATAAGCGGCAATGCTTAGCAGCGCCCCCCACAGGCGACCAAATTTTTTCATCAGCCCATCTTGCAGGAATCCCCGCCAGAAAAATTCCTCGGCGGGACCGATGATGAGTCCCAGGCGCAGCATGAGTTCGTTACGCGGGCGGATGCGTTTGAGGGCGTAAATCTCCTCGATCTGCTGTCCGCCGCTCGGGACGATCTTGCGGGAGATACGGTCTCCAGCGTGGAAAATGCCATACAGCGCGGCGGTAGACCCAAGTCCGAGGATGATCTCTTTGAGTCCAATGCGGGCGCGGCGCAGTTCGGGTTGGGTCGCCAGCGCCAGGCCGCCGAGCGAAATCCCGGTGCCCGTCATGTGAGTCCAGAAATTTTTGCGTTGGCCGCGAAAGGTCAGGGCAAAAAGGATGGCGGCCAGACCCGCGCCAAATCCGAGTAGTGGCAGGGATTTTTTCATGGCTTAGCCCTTGAAGACTAGCCCGACTACAAACAGCAGGCCGAAGGCGGCGTGCAGTTGGGCTGTTTCGAGGTCTATCTTGGCGATGGCGCGTTGCAGGCCGTTGCTGCCCATCTCGGCCGAGCGGATGGAGCGCACAAAGAACGGCAGCGAGAGCAGGGCCAGCAGGCTTTCCGCCGGCAGGGTATGGAGCAGTACCGCCACCACAACCGACAGGTAGGCGGCTGTGACCAGACTGATGTAGGTGAGATGCGCCCATTTGCGCCCAATGAGCGCCGAGAAGGTGCCAATGCCGAAGCGGGCGTCGTCGGCGATGTCGCGCCACTCGTTGCCGTGCAGGATGGCGGTGACCAGCAATCCAATGGGTAGGCTGGCGATGAGCGGCGTCAGGCCAAAGCTGCCGGTGATAACATAGTACGCGCCCAGTACCATCAGCGGGCCCATCAGCGTGAACACGAACGGCAGACCCATCCGCTTGTATTTGTAGTGCAGGGGCGGGGCGGTATAGCCGTAGCCCAGCGCCAGTCCCAGCACACCGAGCAGGGCCACCGGCCAGCCGCGTAGTGCGATCAGGTCAACGCCAAATAGCGCGCTGATAACAAAAGCCCCGAATGCCAGTCGGAAGGCGCTACGTTCAGTCATGCGGCCTTTTAGCAGCGACTGGCTGGCCCTCGGCGAGGTGATCGAGTCCACACCGTTACGCACATCGTAAATCTCGTTGATGATGTTGGTGCCAACGTGCAGCAGCACCGAAGCCGCCAGCGAAACAATGAACACCGGGAAGTTGAATTTGCCCTGGGCGAAGGCAATCGCGCCCGCCGCCAGGACTGGGATGGACGAGGCGGTAAAGGAAAATGGACGCGCAATCTCGACTGCGCCGTTGAACCTGCGCCAGGCGCGTTCGAAGACGTTCAACCGGTCCTCCTCCCGCTTCGGTCCGGATGTCAGGACTGCTGCCGTTTCGTGGGCGGGCGCGACCCGTTGAGCTTCCATCGAGCCGTACAACTGGGCGGCCTGCAAGACCTTTTGGATCTGGTCATCTTCCTGGACAATGGGCTGGATGACGGGTGTGGTCATGCCGGCTTCGTTGAAACGCGCCGCGCCCTCGGCCACCTCTTCGGGTGTGCCGCACAGCATGAAGGCATCCAACATGTCATCGGGGATGAGTTCGGCGGCTTTGTGATAATCCTCGGCGCGCCAGGCGGCTGCGATCTGGTCGCGCAGGGCAGGGTCGAACCCGGCCTGTTCCAGCGAGAAGTTCGAGAGCACGCTCATCATATAGATGACGAATGGCTCGCGTTTGGCGCGGTTGAGCGCCTCGCGGCGGGATTTGTCCACATGGGTGAGCAGGTAACCGGCAATGTCCACCGCGCTCTCGTCGCGGCCCGCCTCAAGGGAGGCCTTCTTCAATTTGGCGATGAGCCGTTTCATGTTCGGGATGGACTCGGCAGGACGCGCCAGGTAGCCGTCCGCTTTTTGACCGGCCAATTGCAGGAAGGGAGTCCGGTAGGCGGCGATGTAGATCGGCACGCGGTGGACGGGCGGGAACATCGGTTGGATGGGGGGCAGGTTGGGGGTCGCGGAAGGGATGCGCTGCCCGGCCCACATGGCGCGCACCAAGTCAATGGCGTTGCTGACGCTGGCGATGCCTGCATTCGGGTTGTAGGGAATCCCAAGCTGAGCCAGGCGCAGGGGGATGGCCGTGCCCATACCCAGGATGATGTGGCTTGGGGCCATCTCGTCCAACGCCGAGATGGTCATGGCGATCAGGGCCGGGGTGCGGGTGTACGAGCTGAGCGCGCCCAGCGCCACGCGGATCTGCGGCACCTGCGAGGCTATGGCTGAGGCGTAGGTAACCGCATCGCGCTCGTACAAACTGTCGTGGATCCAAACCGAATGGATTCCTTTCTGGCGGGCCTGGTCGGCCCAGCGGACAACATCCGAAACCTTGCCGCGTGCGGCAAAGCCGATCCCAACGGGGCGGGCAAGTTCGCTCATGGCTGCTCCTGAATTGCATAAAGTAAGTCTGTCATAAAGAAAGATATAGACTGACCGGTCGGTCTACGGCGGTGAAGAATAGCACAACCAGAAATCCGCGTCAAGGTGACGCGGACTGTTGGATGGTTGGCTGCTTTTAATTGATGTTTTGCTACTCTTCCTTCGAATCCTCTTCGATGCTGGCAAATTGTGCCAGGGCGGATTGCAAATCCTCCACGATTTCCGCAGCTAGTATATCGGGGGCGGGCAAATTTGCTGAATCTTCCAGCGACTCATCCCTCAACCAGAATATATCTAAATTGATCTTATCCCGCGCCATCAACTCATCATAAGTAAATGAACGCCAGCGACCCTCTGGATTCTTTTCGGACCAGGTGGCTTTACGTTTGTTGCGGTTGTCGGGGTTGTAGCAGGCGATGAATTCCTTGAGATCATCGCGCGAAAGCGGATTGGTCTTGAGCGTGAAATCCATGTTCGTGCGCAAATCGTAGATCCAGAGTTGCTTCGACCACGGGGTTTCGGATGCCGGTTTCCGGTCGAAGAAAAGAACGTTGGCTTTGACTCCCTGCGCGTAAAATAAACCGGTCGGCAATCTCAACAGCGTATGGACATCGCACTCGTGCAGAAGTTTCCGTCGCACGGTTTCGCCCGCGCCGCCTTCGAACAAAACATTATCAGGCACAACGACTGCGGCTTTGCCGTTGATCTCCAGCAGGGTTTTGACATGTTGAACAAAATTCAATTGTTTGTTGCTGGTGGACGCCCAGAAATCATCGCGGACAATGGTGGTGGATTCGCGCTTGACTTCGCCTTCCTCGGTGACAAAGGTGACGCTGGACTTTTTGCCAAACGGCGGGTTGGTCAAAACCATATCGAAACGGGAGCCGGGATCGGCTGCGAGTGAATCGTCCACGTGGATGGGGGAAGAGCCCCCGTTCGCGCCAATTCCATGCAGATATAAATTCATCACGCACAGGCGCGCGGTGTTATCCACGATCTCCCAACCGTGCAAGGCTTTTTTGTTGAGATGATCGAGCTGACCTTTATCCAGCGGCGCAAATTTCTTTGTAATGTAATCATGCGCGGCCAGCAGAAATCCGCCCGTGCCCGCGGCAGGGTCACAAATGGTTTGACCCGGCTCCGGGCGCATGACTTCGACCATCGCCTGAATGAGCGGACGCGGCGTGAAGTATTGACCGGCGCCGCTTTTGGTATCCTGCGCATTCTTTTCGAGCAGACCTTCGTAGATTTCGCCCTTGGTATCGATATCC
>JAKANW010000102.1 GCA_021823555.1 Chloroflexota bacterium | reverse complement strand
GTACTCAAACGCTTCGATGCCCGCCTGCTGCAAAGCCAACATCACCACGCCGCGCGCCTGTCCCACCGCGATGGCAGTCGTTACATTGCGCTGGAAAAACAATTTCTCCACCGCGGCCGTTTCGGGCTGGTGGAGAGTCAGTAGATCGCGCAGTTGGTCGTAGAGCATTTCGAGACGGGCAGGTGCGGTGGAATCCTTCGGGGTGGTGATCACGCCAAATGCAACGGCCACCAGGCTTCCGTCCGGTTCGAGGCGGACGAGTCCATAGCCGGTGGTGGCAGTTCCTGGGTCAATGCCGAGGGCGAGGGTCATAATAAAAAGACTTCGGAAGTTTCACCAAAAAACCTCCGAAGTCTGGTTGATAAACTACGCGGCTTCAAGCGCAGCCAGGGCATCGTCCGAAACTTTAACGTTGTGGAACACTTCCTGCACATCGTCAAGTTCTTCAATGGACTCGACCATCCTGAGCACCGAAAGTGTATCCTCGACATCCAGTTCGAGTTCCTGCTTGGCGATCATGCGCAAGCCGGCTTCCTCAGGCTGGACATGCGCCTGATGGAGCGCGTCGGCCAGGGTTTTGAAGGCATCCACCGGGGCATAGATTTCAATGGTATCACCGCCATCCACGACATCATCGGCTCCAGCCACGACCGCCAGGTCGAAGGCTTTTTCGTAGCTCATCTGGCTGGACGGGAAGGCGAAGTACGACTTGCGATCAAACTGCCAGCCCACCGCACCCGCTTCAGCCATGTTGCCGCCCAACCGGCTAAAGGCATGACGCAGATCAGCCACGGTGCGGTTGCGATTGTCGGTCACGCACGAAACCATCAGCGCCGAGCCATGCGGGCCATAGCCTTCAAGCGTCAGTTCTTCAAAGACTGCCCCATCCTTGTCCTCGCCCGAGCCGCGTTTGATGGCGCGCTCGATGTTGTCCTTGGGCATATTCTCGGCCCGCGCTTTGTCCACCGCCAAACGCAACCGGAAATTGCTTTCAGGATCGCTGCCGCCTTCGCGCGCCGCCATGACCAGTTCGCGGGTAAGCCGTGTAAAGATCGCGCCGCGCTTGGCATCCGCCGCGCCCTTTTTGCGCTTAATCGTAGACCATTTGGAATGACCAGACATACCGTTCTCCTTCAAAACCACATTCGTGGAAAATTATTCAAATTAGCGGCGAAATTATACCATTAGACAAAAAAGCCTACCCCCATCGCCTTTGGCCCGGCATGGACAACGATGGCGGGCGGCAACTCGTAGATGGGGATTTCGGGAACTGAAATGAGCGATTTCAACTCATCAGCCAGACGCTGCGCTTCCTCCTGCGCCTCAACCTGCAGCACGCACAAATGGGCTTCGTCCCCGCCTTTGCATTGTTCCGTTGCCACCTCCACCAGGCGGGCCAGTGCCCGCTTCTTGGTGCGTTGCTGCTCGAACGGTTCCACCTGCCCGTTTTTGATCTGCAAAATGGGCTTGATCTCCAGCAACTCGGCCAGTAGTTTCTTTGCCCCGCCAATGCGGCCGCCCTTGGCGAGATATTCCAGCGTATCCACCAGAAAGTAGATGCGCCCGCGCGGAATCATGTCTTTCAGTTTTGCCACGATTTCATCGGCGGATTTGCCTATCTTGGCCATATCGTCCGCGACCAGCACCATCGAACCCAGGTTGCACGAAAGGGTCTGGGTGTCCACTACGCGGACATCCACATCAGGGAAGTCTTGCGCGGCTGTCTGCGCCGAACGGACCGTCCCGCTGGCTTTGCCCGTTGGCGCAACGACAATCACACTCTCGCTCCTGGCCCGCGCCTCCTCATAGAAAGGATAGTACAACGGAGGTTCAGGCGCGGCCGTTTTGGGCAGGGTAGGGGAAGCTTTGAGCCTTTTGAGAAATTCAGCGGTATCCAGCTGTTTGTCGTCGTGATAGGCATCCTCCCCGAAGATCACGATCTGCGGAATTAAAGGAATACCGCGCTCTTGCAACAACTCGCGCGGCAGTCCGCAAGTGGTATCGGCAATAATTTTGACCATGAGGACCTCCAAAATCATTGTATGCGAAAGCATGTCACATCTGCCAGATGTGTTTCATCCAAGAATCCGAATGGCAGAAGAAAGAGGTATAAAAAAGACGCCTAAACCTCGTGAGTGGTGTAAAATTGATTGGTCTCATTTTCTCCGCCGCAGTTCGGCGGGTACTTAAAACTATTCCTACCCAAAATGGCTGCAAGAATATCCTCGATCTCTCATTTTTCCAAAATTGCGCGAGACAACCTGGAACATATTGCTCTCATCGAGCCTAAAATCAATTTAATCAGAAACAAAATGTTCGAAGCAACGTCGAAAGATGATGTTCTCAGTTTTGATTATGAACTCATGCCTCTCGAAGATGCCATTTCTGAATTGTCTGTTATTACAATTGTGTTTTCTGCCATAGCCGTTGAAACATATGTTTTCGACTACGCCGCGCGCCACCTGTCAGACTCGTATGTCAAAGAATATGTTGATAAACTTGACCCTGTTAGCGAATGGGTTATCGTACCTCGTTTGGTTACTGGCAGGGAATTGCCGCGCAACCATAAGTGGTTCGAGCTATTAAAAAGCCTCATCAAGGAGAGAAATTTGATCGTACACAATAAATCGTTCGAAGTGCCTCGATTCCAGAAAGATGTCAAGGAATACCTTGGGAAAATCAAGGAAAGTCAAATTCGAATACAAATGAAGGCAAAACAAGTAGCGGGACTTTTGGATCTATTGATTACAGAAATGGGCGCGCTGGATTCAGAAGAATACTATTGGATAAATGGCAATCTAGGAAAATCAGATCAATTTGCTTTGGAGGAGAAATGAGTTTTCACACTATTATCATCACTGGCAACCTCGGAAAAGATCCCGAAATGCGTTATACACCATCAGGTCAGGCTGTAACTAGCTTTTCTGTCGCTGTCAATGAAAGTTTTACAAATAGCAACGGCGAACGTATCAAACGAACGATTTGGTTTCGCGTATCCGCTTGGGGGAAGCAGGCTGAAACCTGCAACCAATATCTCAAAAAGGGTCGCATGGTCTTAGTGGAAGGCCGTCTCACAGCAGACCCAAATACAGGGGCGCCACGCATATGGACCAAACAGGATGGCTCGGCAGGAGCATCATTTGAAGTAAGCGCGCAGACCGTGCGCTTCCTCTCCTCGCGCAGCGAAGGCGAGGGCGGACCGGCAGCGGCAGGCAGTGGCAGCATGGACATCGCTGAACTCCCGCCGGAAGATGAGATCCCGTTCTAATATCCATTCAAACAGGCCTAACAGGTCGTCCCACCGATTTGTTAGGCCTGTTTAGTAGGCAAGCCCATTGGAAAGAACATGACTACTCCAATTCCTCCCAAGCCATCCGGCCCAAGCCTCGAGATTCCGGCGGGTCTCGAAACCGTCTACGCCAACTTGGCGCGCATCTCGCACTCCCCAGCCGACCTGGTGATAGACTTCGCCCACCTGATGCCCGGCGAGACGCAGGCCAAGGTCCGCGCCCGAGTGCTGATGACCCCGCTCAGCGCCAAGCTCCTGTTGCGCGCCCTGACCGAGAACCTGGCCCGTTACGAGGCTGCCTTTGGAGAGATCCCGGTGCCAGGCAATTCCTCATTGGCCGAACATCTCTTTCGTCCCTTCCACCCGCCCGAACCACCCAAAGAACCCCCAAAGCCTGAGTGAGCAGCATGGATAAACTCGAAAGTATTGCTGAACAAATCCGGCAGGATTTTGACGCTCGCACCGCGGCGCGCGATAAAGCCCTGGCCACCGCGCGACAATTGACCCGAGCCTGTTCGCTGGCCATTCGGGCCGTACACCGCAGCGAAACCGACCTGATGTCTGCCCACCTGTCCGAGGCGCATTCCCTTGCCGACGCTTTGCGCGCCGACCTGGCCCAATATCCTGACTTGTTCTACGCAGGCTATACCCAAGATTCGCTTAAGGAATTTGTGGAGGCCAGCGTCACCTGCGCCTTGATCCAAAACCACCCCCTGCCAACGCCGAGCGAACTAAACGTGACCAGTGCCACTTATTTGAACGGCTTGGCGGAAGCGGTCGGCGAACTGCGCCGGCGCACCCTGGATATTCTGCGCCACGGCTACTCGCAGGAAGCGGAACGCCTGCTTGGCAACATGGACGAAATTTATTCCGTCCTGGTTACCATGGACTATCCCGACGGCATCACGAACGGCCTGCGCCGACAAACGGATATTGCGCGCAGCATCATCGAGAAGACGCGCGGCGATATCACGTTTAGTCTGCGCGGCGAACACCTTGAACAGGCTATCGGGAAATTGATTACTCAATTAAACGGCGAACAGGCCGGGGGGTCGGAAAGAAGCGGTACGTCGCTGGTCCCAGATCGGGAATAGTAGGGTATGGCCCGGCCTGGTCATCGTTATCCCCTTCTCTTATATACCCGCATGATAGACCGCTGGTGGCCTGCCACGTTGTTCCTTGGCCTCTCCTTGTTCCTGCTGGCCTGGGCAGTGTGGATGTATTTTCCCGACGATGTGGATATGTGGCGTTGGTTGACCCTGGCTAGTGTGGGCGGCTTTGTGCTGGCAGTGACCTTGATCTTGCTCCTGCTCCGTAAAGCCGCGTACGTTCAACCGTTCAACGATCACCTGCGGCTGGCAACACCGTTCCTGCGAATGAACATCTCCTACAAACGCGTACGCCAAGCTACGTCTGCAACCATGGCTGGATTATTTTCTGGCCGCAAGTTATCAGGCTGGCAACGCGAAATCCTCGAGCCATTGGCCAAAAAGACAGCGATTGTGCTTGAGTTGAACGGTTATCCCACTTCACAAACTGTGCTCCGTTTTTTTCTGTCGCCCTTCTTTTTCAAAGATAAGACCCCACACTTTGTCCTGCTGGTAGATGATTGGATGCGCTTTAGCGCTGAGCTGGAAAGTATGCGCGTCGATGGGGGAACCCCACCCGCCAAGCGGCCTGTGAATCAATCCATCCTTTCGAAACTTCCGCACAACAGATGAACATTTATTTTGCCTGTTCGATCACGGGTGGACGGGAGTTTGAGTCCGTTTATCAGGCCCTTGTCTCAGCCCTGACAGCTGACGGCCATGAAATTCCTACCGCACATCTGGCTAATCCCAGCGTGATCGCCAGGGAAGCAGTCGTATCCCCGCGTGCTGTCTATGACCGCGATGTAGCGTGGATCCGTGGCTGTGAGGCGCTGGTTGCTGAGGTAAGTGTACCTTCGCATGGCGTTGGTTATGAGGTGGGTTTTGCCCTGGGGGAAGGCAAACCCGTGTTATGTTTGTACTCGGAGGGGCGCAAGGTCTCAAAGATGATCAGCGGAAACCCCCATCCAAACCTGCAAATCCGGGCCTATGCAACACAAGCAGAGGCTGTTGCACTGACCAGGGATTTCCTGAGCGGTCTTCACTTGTGAATAATATCACTACCTTTAGGTGACATTTGACGATTGGAGAGAATGTTCCTGTAAGGTATCATGACGGTGGAGACGGAACAAAGACACCTCCAAATGCTCCTCACTGTCTCCTCCTTTGGCGAAAGCCTCCGCCGGGTTCTCCCCCGGCGGAGGCATTTAATTTCACGAATGAAATACTCCCTATACGTGCGGTTTGCCCATGGATAAGTAAAGATCACTCGTGCGCCGGAAGAACGACAAAGAATGAGGAACCCTGACCCAGGGTCGACTCCACCCAAATCCGCCCGTGATAACTCTCCACAATGGACTTGACGATTGCCAGGCCAAGCCCGCTGCCTGGACTCCCATCAGGAACATTGCTGGCGCGGTAGAACTTGTCGAAGATACGGTTTTGCTCACTGTGCGGGATACCGGGGCCGGTATCCTTGACGTTCAGGATGATTTGCTGGTCTTGCGTAGCGACGTTGATCTCGACTTTTCCGCCCTCCGGCGTGTATTTGATGGCGTTACCTACCAAATTGTCCAACAATTGACGGATGCGGATGGGATTGGCGCGCAGAACAGGGATGACCGGGCTGAGGTTGCTGGAAAGGGTAATTTTTTTGTTGCGCGCCTGCGTTTCAAATGTATCCAGCGTAAATTTGAGCACGCTTACAATATGAACCGTTTCACGGCGGGTATCAAAGCCGGCCTCAAGGCGTCCCAGATCCAGCAAGTCATTGACCAGGGTGGTAATATGCTGGACACTGGCCTGGATCCTGCTCAGGAATTCACGTTGTTGTTCATTCAATGGACCGATGCGGTCAATCAGTTCGGCATATCCCAGCAGGGCGGTCAGGGGTGAACGCAGATCATGCGAGACAGTGTGGACGAAATCGTTCTTGAGACGGTCCAATTCCTTCAGGTAGGAAATATCCTGCATGGTAATAGCAGAACCGATTTTCGGAATGGGGGTGTACTGTGCATTGAGAACCTGTCCGCTATCCAGGTTGATCTCGTGATATTTAATGGCCCCCTCCGCAGCGCGAGCCAGGAGGGAACGCACATCGGGATGTGTGATTACATCCAGGATGGGCTTATCCACAGCTGCCTTTTCGTTCAGGCCGAATAGTTCGCCAACTGAATGGTTGATAAAGATAATCCTGTTCTCTTCATCCAGCACGATCACGCTGTCTTGGATATTGGCGAAAATGGTCTCATAGCGGCTGCGTTCTGCTTCGGATAGCTTGGCGCGCTCCTCCAACGAAGAGGTGGTACGCCTAACCTCGCGACGCAGCCAGTCTCCCAACTGCCGGGCGCGCACCAGGCTGCGATTAACGGCGTTGACAATTTCGTCAGTGTGAAGCGGAGGGTAAAGGTAATCACTCAAGCCGGAGCGCAAAACGCTTTTTGCCATCCCGCTCGTATCCCGTTCGGCGAAGAGTATGATTGGCAGGGTGGGAAAGCGCACCAACATTTCTTCAGAAATTTGCAGGCCCAGCTCACCCGCGAAAACATCCCCCACTAACATGAGCGCTGGAGTGGACACCTGCAGAACCTTTTCAAGTCCCTGACCATCGTGCACAATGGCGGCTTCGTACCCAGCTGCGCGCAAAGTCCTCTCCATCGGTTGCAGGATGGGGGATTCGTCGAGGGCAAGCAGGATAAGGTCAGATTTTGCCATGGGTGTTTAATTCCTGGCAGATTCGATTTCAGGGACAGTCATTTCAGAGATGCGTTTCAAACGCTGCAATGCGCCCTGTGCAGACTGCAGCGCTTGTTTCTGTTCGTCATTCAGTCTTCCCGGCGTTTCGGTCAGAAGTAGATTTATAGGATAACTGGCTGCTTGTACTTCCTCGGTCACATTCTTGCGTATCTGTTCCAGTCTGGCATTCTGCCGCTTTTCACCTGCACGGGCAGCCTCGGCAGCTTGTTCAAGAGCGCGGAACAGCCGGGCATTGACGAGAGAGATGGAAGCAAAGTCAGCCATGGCCTCCAGCAGGGTCTGGGCCTCCTGGCCGATCTCACGGTCAGCCTTGCGGACAACGATCAGCAGGCCAATGACTTCGCTCTGGGCCTTGATGGGGATCACGCCTGCCGATTTTCCCAGCGTAGCAACTTTGAAATTTTGCAGCGGGACACCGCGCATTACCAGGGTTTCCCCTGAAAGCGCCACCAATGAACTGATGCCATCGTCCAACGGCAGGCCGCGTTTCTTGGCCCAGGCTTCCGGCAGGTTGCGATAGGCGCTTAATAAGAACGTTTTGCTTTGATCATCCCGCAGCATCAGCCAACAGACGTCGGCTTCGGACACTTGCAATGCGCCATCCAGAATACGGTCGAACAGTTGGCGCTGGTGGGTAATGGAGACCACTGCCTTGCCCATCCCCAAGATCGTCGTCAGGTGCTGTAGTTTGCGTTGGAGTTCAGCATTGGTATCTTTGAGTTGCTGGTCGAGGTGTTGGCGGGTGCGAGACTCACGCGTCTGGCGCAAAGCACGCTCCACCACAGCCGCCACTTCCGCGTCGCCACCTCCGACGGCCTGGTCGAGCTCGGCAGCGCCGACCTGCCGCTGCCGCCACGCGAGGCCCGGCCGGGCGCGGCGGTGTTCTACGACGCCACCTATTTCGGCGAGGCGATC
>JAKANW010000101.1 GCA_021823555.1 Chloroflexota bacterium | reverse complement strand
AATCTCGTGCGCGTGGCGACAAAATCGGTGGCCGTCTACAGCCAGCCTTCGGACAAGAGCACTATTACCGGTAGTTGGTTCAAGGATGACCTGGTTCATGTCTATGAGGAAGTGACAGCCGATGAGCCAATCTATAACCCGATCTGGTATCGCGTCTGGGGCGGGTACATGCACCGCGGCCACTTGCAGAGTGTAAAATACCTGCCGAACGTCCCACTGGATTCCATCCCGGATGGACAGCGTCTTCTGGCAGGTGTGACTGTGCCGTTTACCCAGCCGTGGCGCTTTACGAAGACTTATGGATGGCAGACGCTTAATTTCCGCCTCTACTATGAATCGGTGCACTGGATCGTGGGCGTGGATGCGGGGCCGGATGGACTGCCGTGGTACCGGGTATTCGATGACCTGATCGGCTATCCCTATCACGTGCCTGGCGCGCACCTGAAGCCCATCCCGCCCGAGGAGCTTGATCCCATCAGTCCCGACGTGGCATGGGAGGACAAACATATCGAGGTCAATCTCACCATGCAGACATTGACTGCTTATGAGAAGAGTCAGGTTGTCTTCCAAACCACGATTTCATCCGGCTTGCCTTATGGCGAAACCAGCACACCGGTTGGGAAACATAACATTGACCCAAAGACTCCCTCCAAGCACATGGGCAATGGCAACTTGTTTGCCGGGGCCGACGATTATGAATTACCCGGCGTCCCGTGGACCAGTTTTTTCACCGATGCAGGTCATGCCTTCCACGGCACCTACTGGCACGATAATTTTGGCACTCCCATGAGCCATGGCTGTGTCAACATGCGCACCAACGAGGCCAAGTGGCTCTTCCGCTGGACGCGGCCCACCTATCAAATAGCCGATTTGTTTGACATTACAAAGAAGTTCGATGTGCACGGCTTTGGCACCACGGTTGAAATCCATTACTAATGCCTGTCCTGACCTGGCCCGGTAAACACCTGGCGGACTCCGCCCCCGCGAACCTGTTGCTCGATTCGATTATCTATCCACAGGGAAGCGGCTATCCAGAATCGTTTGAACATTCCGACACCCGGACAATCCAGCATTTGAACCGCTTGTTCCAAGGGGATAACCTGGCGGTCATGACAGCCCTTTTACCGGCTTATGAGGGCCAGGTCAACCTGATCTATGCCGACCCGCCATTCTTTACGAACCGAAAATACCCGGCCCGCATCGGCCGCGATGAAGATTCCCGCAAACCGGAAGAGTGGCAACTGGTCGAGGGATACGGCGATCACTGGCGCGACCTGGATGTCTATCTCGATTTTTTGTACCAGCGCCTGGCGTTGATGGCGCGTTTGCTCGCGCCGGATGGCACGCTCTATCTGCACCTTGACTGGCACGCCGATGCCTATGCCCGCCTCCTGCTGGACGAACTGCTGGGCGCGGATCATCTGCTCAATGAGATCATCTGGACTTATCACGGCCCGTCGCCGATCCGCCGTGCTTTCAATCGCAAGCACGATACCATCTTGGCTTATACCAAAGGCAAGGATTATACGTTCAACGCGGACGCCGTGCGTGAGCCATATCATCCCAATACTGTCAACACTTTCAAGTCATCTCACAAAGCGGGGTTTGGCAAAGTGCCCAATCTCGAACGCGGCAAAGTGCCCGAGGACTGGTGGTATTTCCCGGTGGTGGCGCGCTTGCATAGCGAGCGCACCGGCTACCCGACCCAAAAACCCGAAGCCCTTCTGGAGCGCATCCTGTTAGCCTCTTCCAATCCGGGCGACCTAGTGGCCGATTTCTTTTGCGGATCAGGGACGATGCCCGTAGTTGCGGCACGACATGGGCGTCGCTTCCTGGCTTCCGACTCAACCTGGCGGGCGGTTCATACTACCCGCAGCCGGCTGGCCGTTTCACCGGCGGCTTTCACGCTGGAGAGGGATTCCGTTGCCCCCGCCTCCCTGTCAAAGCCACCCAAGACCAAGTTCCGCTTAACGGCGAATTCTGTTGTGCTGGAAACATCCCTCGAGCTGGACTATTGGGAGGTGGACCCGGCCTGGGATGGGATCACCTTCCGCAGCGCCGCGCAGGCCACTCGTCCGGTGCGAAGCGGGGAAGTCCCGCGTGAATTAAAAATAAAAACCGGAGGCAATGTCTGCGTCCGGCTGGCAACAGTTCACGGAGAATGCTATCAGTTACACGTCTAGGCGATAGCCCACGCCGCGGATGGTCTTGAGGAACTTGGGGTTTTCAGCATCGAGTTCGATGGCCCGTCGCAGCCACGAGATGTGAACGTCCAGTGTGCGTGTGTCGCCGGTATAGTCGGTTTCCCACACTTTTTTGAACAAGGCTTCCCGCTCGACCACCTCACCGTGATGATCCATTAACATTTGCAGCAGCGCAACCAGCCGCGGGGTGAGTTTGGTATTCTTGCCCAGCGAACGCACGCGGCGATGTTCGACATCCAACCGCACCGGTCCTACGTGCAGGATGTTTTTGCCGTCACCGGGCAGGAGTGGTTTGATGCGGTTGACCAGTTTTTGAACGGTGAATGGTAATACCAACACTGCGTCGGCGGCATCTTTTTCCACTTTGCTGTCTGCTGCCACGATCAGGATCACCGGCAGTTTCGAGTCCTGCTCGCGCAGGGATTGGCAGATCCTCAAGCCGGTGCTGCGCAGGGATGCAGCATGGACAACTGCCAGACTTGGGTTGACTTCTTTCAATCGTGCCGCAGCCTGGGTTCCGTTTTGGGCAATTTCAACTTCAAAGCCCTTCTTTTGGAGGTCAACCGCAAAAGAAGGGATCTCAGTATGTCTGCCTTCGATCACCAGGAGGGTGGCTTTCTTTGTCATTATCAGATGATTGCTCTTTAGGGAATAACCCAATTTGTTAAGGTTTGCGTATTATACACCATAATCTTAAGAAGCGTTTCCTACCAAAGTACTGGAGTACTGGTAACAATCCTCGACATGAAAAGCTTTTCGATTGAGTTGAGAAAGAACATCCCGCAGGTTTTTCCGCGAGATGCTGTTGAAGTGCCAAATCTGCGGGACGGTGGTTGCCGATTTTGGTTTTCAAATTTCATTAAAAGCATACCATCATTTTCCGTCCCCTTGCCAGGGTAAGCACAGGCGCGATAAACTCGTCCGTATTTCATTCGCCAAGTATACGATAATCAGAGTAGACAAGACAATCCCGATAAAGAGGTAATTTGATTCATGAGCAGCGACACGGTAGCCGTTGAAAAATCCGGCGGCTTGGAACAAAAGTGGAAAGTATTGATCTCCGTGATGTTCGGCATCTTCATGGTTATTTTGGATTCAACCATTGTGAATATTGCCTTTCCCACCTTGCGCCGTGAGTTCGACGCCACCCTTGCGGACGCACAATGGGTATTGAGCATCTACGTCCTGGCCCTGGGCATCACTACACCGGTCTCGGGCTATCTGGCAGACCGGTTCGGTATCAAGCGCGTGTACCTTCTGGGGCTGGCCATCTTTGCATTGGGATCATTCCTGTGCGGCGTGGCTCCTTCTCTGGGATCTTTGATCGCAGCGCGCGCCCTTCAGGGATTCGGCGGTGGGATCGCCCAACCTTTGGGCCCGGCGCAACTCTACCGCGCCTTCCCGCCCCGGGAGCAGGGTACCGCCCTCGGCATTTTTGGGATCGCCCTGGTGGTGGCTCCCGCTCTCGGACCCATTCTGGGCGGCTGGCTGGTGGACGTTCAACTATGGCGTGCCATCTTCTTCGTCAACGTGCCGATTGGCATCGTCGGCGTCTTCCTCGGTTCATTCTTCCTTTTGGATTATCGCGTGGATCGCAAGCCGCGCTTCGACCCTCTTGGCCTGATCACCGCCATCATCGGCTTTGGCGCGGTGTTGTATGCCGCCTCCATTGCCGAGACCAACGGCTGGACCGGCTCGACGACCCTGCTTATCTTGGCGTTGGGTTTTGTGGTTCTGATCGTACATGGGTTGATCGAGTTGTATATGGCGAGAGAGCCGATGATGAACTTGAAGCTTTTCGCCAACCCGGTCTTCCTCAATGCCAGCATTGTGGGTTATATCGCTACAGTAGCCTTGTTTGGCGCGGAATTCCTGATGCCGATCTACCTGCAATCCTTCCGCGGGCGGACTGCGCTGGAGGCTGGCTTCATTCTGCTTGGGGTGGCCGCCACGTCTGCAATCGCCACGCCGCTGGCAGGGCGCTTGTTCGATAAGATCGGGCCGCGCGCCATCATGGTAACCGGCTTTATCATCCTTTGTATAAATACCTGGCAACTTTCGCTCATCCGCGGCGATACTTCCATTTCCTATATCGTATTCCTGCTGGCGTTGCGCGGACTGGCTGTCGGCCTGACGCTCCAGACATCTTACGTCACAGCCTTGAGCAGTATCCCGCTCGACGTCTTGCCGCGCGGTTCTTCCCTGTTGAACAGCACCCGTTTTGTTGTGCAGGCGGTGTCTGTCGCGACGCTGGCTACCATCCTGGTCAATTTTCTTTCGGCGGACGTGAGAGCGCAGCAGGACAAGCTGCAGGATTCTTTGGTTGCCAGTACAGCGCGCTTTGGTGTCTGTGAGACGCCAGGCGTTGCGGCACAGGATAACTTGCCGCCAGGGATTTCCGACTCGCTCGCCAAGTTATCCGCTCCTGCAGCGCAGGCGATCAAGGCGCAAATCCTGGCCGGGTTGAAGACGGCCTGTGACCAGACCATGCAGGGTTTTGAAGCCTCCTATCGCATCACGTTCTATGCCTCCATCGCGGCGTTGGTCATGGCGGCCCTTCTGCCAGGCTGGCCTGGCAAATGGGCCGGCCGCGGCTCCACACAGATGGTTCCAGGCGGGCATTAGCCCAGTAAACGAAGTCGGCTTGTCACACGCAACAAGCCGACTTTTGTATTACCTGCTGTCTTTGTCCTGGCTCTGCCAGGCTTCCTGGACAATATTATTCTACACTGACCAGCACTGCCCGAACCACACGGCGGAAGAAGTAGCTGCCGCTGAATGGATTGTAGAGTTCGCAGGTTACCAGAGTGGTCCAAGCTTGATCTTCATGTTGGAGAACCGCCTTTACATTTATGAAACTCAGTTCGATATTCACGCCAATACATCAAGGTCAACAACAATTGGTCGGCTCGACACAATTTCGTCGGCCTGCCAAAATCATGTAACCCGTCTGTAACGACTTCCAGCATCTTTTCAAAGGTACTGCGCTGGACACCCGTTGATCTTTTGAATTCTTCATCTTTTAGCTTTTGAACGGTTTCGTATCGCATTTGCCTTTTATGACACACTTATGCAAGAGGTCTAATAATTTTTCCAATTATACATAACTTCATTGCAAAAGGGGTCTCGTTCACGAAGGACATGAAAGAACACTAAATTTTCAAGAAACCTACTTTCTAAAACCATAATTTCGAGAACCAAAAAAATTTAAAAAACCTTCGTGAACTTCGTGCCCTTTGTGGAAAACAGGTTTTTTGCAGTAGACCCATTTTCCGTACATGATTTTTTGCGGCCACATCGCAAACGCGAGGATGTGGATTTTCTAAGTGTTTCTCTGTGAAACCTAAAATGAATTTGTCCGCAGCACAAAAATTGCCTCTTGACAAGAACGTATGTTCTAATTATTATTAGAACAGATATTCTAGTGGTGATGCCATGCCAGAGTTTAAACGTTATTCTCTCTTGACAGACTTGATGGTTGAACTTGCTCCTGAGATCGAAGCAGCCCAAAAGGCTTCTGCCAGTTTGGATCAGGACGAGATTCATCCTGTTCAGCCTGCACTGAGCGCAATCCTGTCGGAGTTTGCTCCATTGCCCCGGGAAGCGCTATTTCTGGGCGTAGCAGCATTGGATGGATTACCCGTTTTGCTCAACTTGATGGATCCCGTACCGGGTCCAATATTGATCGTAGGGGATGCTGGTAGTGGAAAAACAGCTTTCCTGCAAATGATCGCGAGTGGGGTGGAACAAATTCATGAACCACAGGATGTCCAATATGGCGTGATTACAGCCCACTTGGATGATTGGAAGAATTTGGGGGGGACCCCGAATTGTGTGGATGTGTTTCCTTCTTATAAAAATTCGGCTCAGGACTTTCTGAATTCCCTGGCATCCTGGGCGCATTCGAATCGTGGGGAAAAGCAGTCTCTCCTTTTATTGATTGACGATCTTGCAGAAATTACAAAAATGGATTTCGAAGCACGTCAAAGCCTGCGCTGGTTGCTTTTGCGTGGTCCTGCGCGTCATGTATGGCCGATTGTCACGCTAAACCCTCGAAATATCAACGATATCCTTCCATGGACTGAGTTTTTCCATACGAGGTTATTCGGTCGGATGAAAGATTCACAGGATATTCAGTCCATGACTGGTACACAGGATTCCCTTTTCACATCCCTGATTCCACGACTGGAATTCTTGATGCGAGAGGGCCGTCAATGGCTCAAATTTTGGATCCCTTCACTGGATTAGGAGGCTCTTATGTATACTGGCATGCTCTGGTTCGATAACGACCCTCGCACAACTCTGACCGTGAAAGTACAAAAAGCGGCAGATTATTACAAACAGAAATATGGCCGATTGCCCGATTTATGCCTGGTTCATCCTTCGATGCTTGGTAATCAGCTTCCTTCGCCTGTGGAGGACCAAGGCAAGCCGATTACTGTTCGCGCCTACCGCCCAGTATTGCCCGGTCATCTTTGGATTGGCACGGAAGAACAGGCTTCCTGATTCTTGCGCCGAGAAGTCCTGCTTACATTCCTGATGCCACAACCAGCGCAATGGCATGGCTCAAGCTATGACTGATGCTGACCGACCAGACAGTGAGGCCAATTTCCTTCGCCTTGTCCCCGGCTGCACCGTATAAAACCAAAGTGGGGGCGTTTTGTTCATCGCCCAGAATTTCAATATCCTTCCAGGAAATAACTCCTATCCCACAACCCAGGGCTTTGGATACTGCTTCCTTGGCAGCAAAACGCCCAGCCAAAGATTCAATCCGCTGTTTGCATTGCTCCAATTCGGCATGCGTATATATCCGTTCGAGGTAGTGTTTCCCGTGCCGGGAAATCACCTCCTCAATTCGAGAGATTTCGATCAGGTCAACGCCGGTTCGTAGGATCATTTTAGCTACACTGCAATCAATTTCCTTATGGACCTGCCGTTGAAATTACCAGCCGCTCGGGGTCAATATATTTCCGGGCCGCGGCCAACGCTTCTTCAGCCGTCACTGCATTGACTGTTTCTGGATAGCGATGATAATAATCCCATCCCAAATTGTAGCGCTCTATGTTGAGCAAAGCACCGGTCATACCTTCGTTCGATTCGAGCGACAGGGGCAGGCGTCCGATGAAATTGGCTTTGCTATCCGCCAATTCATCATCCGTGACGCCTTGTTTTACAAATTTGCTCAATTCTTTCAAGATCAAATTACTGGCTTTCTTCACATTGGACGGGTTCACACCCGCGCTAACCGACCACGAACCGGGACCAATGCCTGCACTCAGAGTAGAATACGCGTAATATGCCAGCCCTGATTTTTCACGCACCACCTCGCCGATTCGTCCCATCATGCCGAATTGTCCCAGGACCGAGTTGCCAAGCGAGGCCGCCATATATTCAGGATTTTTGCGCTGCGGGCCAACCGAGCCAATGACCAGGTCTGACTGCGACTTACCAGAGATAGGGTGATGACGCTTGACGGTTTCCTCCAGCGATCTGAGTGGGGGCAGGGCTGGTATCTCTTTCTGACTTTCAGCCTGCCACTCTCCCAAGGCGCGTCGGACCTCGTCCACGGTCTTCTTCGGCTCGATTCCGCCCACGATGGCAATGACCAGCCCCCGGGGTCCGAAAAAGGAGCGGTGGAAGTTGATCAGGTCATTCCTGGAAATGGCCGCGATCGTTTCAGGCCAGCCGTCTGCCGGCAGGCTGTACGGATGTCCATCATATAGAAGCTGGTCAAATACCAGGTCTGCCATGTCGGAAGTATCCTGGGCGCGGATGGCAAGACCCGTGAGCAGTTGAGCGCGCAGTCTTTCCACTTCATCAGGTGGGAATGTAGGCTCGATCAAAGTTTCGGAGAGCAGGCTGAGCAGTAATGGTAAATCTTCAGCCAGGGAGCGACCGCCGAAGCCGGTCGTGTGTACACCTGAGTCATAACCCAGGCCAGCGCCTACCGATTCAAGTTCATCATAGATCTGGTCAAAGCTGTGCCGTGTTGTGCCTCGCATGAGCGCTGAGGCAACAAAATCAGCCAACCCCAAT
>JAKANW010000100.1 GCA_021823555.1 Chloroflexota bacterium | reverse complement strand
GCTGCGCGTCAACTTGGCACCAGCGGCACGGGCAATCATTTTGTGGAATGGGGAACGTTCCGCCTGCATGAACCGCTGCTCGGTTTGCAGCCCGGTGAATACCTGGCCCTGCTCTCGCACAGCGGCTCGCGCAGCGTCGGCTTCAAGATCGCCGATCACTACAGCAAATTGGCCATGGAAAAACATCCGCAACTCGACAAAAGCGTGCGGCACCTGGCCTGGCTCTCGCTCGATTCCGAAGAGGGACAGGAATACTGGCTCTCCATGGAACTGGCGGGACGTTTCGCCTCGGCCAACCACTTTATCATCCACCGCCGTGTGGCGCAAGCGGTTGGGCTTAAAGAAGCAGCAGTCGTGGAGAACCACCATAACTTTGCATGGCGTCAATTACTGCCCGATGGCCGCACGGTCATTGTCCACCGCAAAGGGGCCACCCCCGCAGGCGTGGGCGTGTTGGGCGTCATCCCCGGCTCAATGGGCGATGCAGGGTATATCGTCCGCGGCAGGGGTGTCGCTTCCTCGCTGGAATCCGCCTCGCACGGCGCGGGCCGCCAGATGAGCCGCAAGGCCGCGTTGAATTCCATCAGCAGGGCCGCACGCGATGAATATCTCAAAGCGCGCGGCATCACCTTGCTGGGCGGCGGCATGGACGAATCGCCGCAGGCCTATAAGCCCATCGAAAGCATCATCGCCGCGCAGGCAGATCTGGTAGAGGTGCTTGGCAAGTTCACCCCGCGCATCGTCCGCATGGCAGATGAGGCGGGCGAGTTCTGAAAAATGAACGGCAGCCAGCTTTGCGAAATTGGCTGCCGTTCATTTTAGAATGTGAAGCGGGGTGGCATCCCGTTTCTTTATTTTACGGAACCAGGGCAACGACCCTGGCAGGGCCGGCGCTGCCGCCCTTGATCTTGAGCGGGAAACAGGCCACCTTGAAGCCATAAGACGGGAGAGCATCCAGATTCACCAGACGCTCGATCTGGGCATAAGGCAAATCCACCTGATGCGCCGCCCAGAAAATGCCGGGCTTGCCCTGTTCCAACGCGGCCCGCGCCTGCTTGTCCAGGGGAGCATCCCAACCCCAGGCATCAATTCCCATCACACGCACGCCTTGCTCGTAGAACCAACGCGTCGCCTCCGCTGTGACGCCACAGCCGCGAAACAGATAGTCGGGTTGGGAATAAAAGGCATCGCGGCCTGTGCGCACCAAAACAATGTCGAGCGGTTTGATCTGGTAGCCGATCCGCGCCAATTCCTTTTGGGCATCCACCACATCCATCGCATCCCCATCCGCCCTGCCGGTCATATCCATCACGACGGCATCGCTGAAGAACCATTCCAGCGGCAATTCGTCAATCGTGGCAGCCCGCTGTCCCTGCACCTGACTGTTGTAATGCCAGGGCGCGTCCACGTGGGTGGTGTCATGCGTCCCCAGGTTGCGGATCGTCTCGGTAGCCCACCCCTCCCCGTTCCGAAATACAGAGGCGGGAATATGCAGCAGAGCCTGGGCCTGCGCCGCGCCGCCGGAGTGAGGGCTGTATTCGATCTCGGTACGCAAATAGGGAGGAAAGCCTTCCGGCGTATTAGCAGTCGTAGCAGACAGGTCAATGAATTTCATGATGTTCTCTCCTTTGTTTGTTCCTTTCAACGCCTACCCATATCTGCCAGGCAGCGTCTATGAAAAGCATATTTTTTGTGAACGGGGTGATAGATGGCTATGACACCTGTTCTGCAATTCCTTCTCGCTACAAAAGCCGCGGCTGGCCTTCTTCGATGTAATCCAATCCCAAATGTTCATACGCGGATTTCGTCGCAACGCGTCCTTGCGGCGTCCTATCGAGAAAACCCAACTGCAAGAGATACGGCTCGACCACATCCATGATCGTATCCTGCTCTTCGCTGATGGAGGCGGCAATGGTATTGAGTCCCACCGGCCCACCATTATATTTTTCGATGATGGTCTTGAGCACGCGGCGATCCACATCATCGAGGCCGAGCGGATCCACGGCCAGCAAATCCAACGCTTCGCGCGCCACCTTTTCTGTGATCGTGCCATTGGCGCGCACCTGGGCGTAATCGCGGACTCTGCGCAACAGGCGCAGGGCGACGCGCGGCGTGCCGCGCGCCCGGCGGGCGACTTCCGCCACCCCACCCAGATCCACTTCGACTTTCAACAACTTCGCCGCGCGCACGACGACCGCCTGCATGGCCGCTATATCGTAGTAATCCAGCCGGTAGACCGCGCCGAAGCGCGCCCGCAACGGAGCCGTGACCAGCGCCAGCCGCGTGGTCGCGCCGACCACCGTGAAGCGCGGCAACTTGAGCCGGATGGAACGCGCCGATGGGCCTTTGCCGATGACAATGTCCAGCGCGAAATCTTCCATGGCGGGATAGAGCACTTCCTCCACCGCCCTACCAAGACGATGGACTTCGTCAATAAAAAGAACGTCCCCGGCGCGCAGGTTGGTGAGGATGGCCGCTAGATCCCCGGCACGTTCGATGGCCGGCCCCGCCGTCACTTTGACGTTGACGCCCATCTCGTTGGCTACAACGTGCGCCAGTGTGGTCTTGCCCAGGCCGGGCGGCCCGTAAAAGAGAACGTGATCGAGGGCTTCGCCGCGTCCACGCGCGGCAGCGATCAGGATGGCAAGGTTTTCCTTCACTTGATCCTGGCCGATCAGGTCAGCCAGCTTCTGCGGACGCAGGGCGTTATCCACGCGGTCGTCGGGTTTGGCTTTGGGGTCGAGGGGTCTTCCTCGCCCTGCCGAAGGTGTCGAAGGGGGACGGGAATCGCTCATGGCGTGATTATAACCGGATAAAACGGAACCCGCTTTTGGTCCCCGCGTGAAGCGTCGCATCCCGCAATGAAAGAAGCAGGGATGACGTTTCCATCATCCCTGCTTGGTTGCTCTTCGGCAGTCTGGCAGTCCTGGTCAAGTTATGAATGACGTTAGACCCATGACTTTGCGTCGCCAGGTTTTCCTGGTTTTGCCCTTCGCCCAACCGGTCAGTCCTGATCAGCTTGGCTGATTTTAGATGCCTGGTTTTGCGTCGCCGTCTTTTGGCGGTTTTGCTATTTCGGCAGTCTGGCAATCATGATTACGTGATGAAACGTAATTTCAGACCCATAACTTTGCGTCACCAAGTTTCCCTGGTTTTGCTATTCTCGGAGCAACTTTATTGTCGCGCAAACCGCTTTGTATTTCAATCTGACAATTGTTCTATTTATCTCGCTTACATCACTTCCACATCGTGCGGGCGGGACTCGGACAGGCCGACCTCCGTCATACGGACGAAGACAGCCTTCTCGTACAATTCATCCAGGCTGTGGGCGTTGGAATAACTCATGCCGGATTGCAGGCCGCCGACGAGCTGGCTGAGCATTTCACGCGCCGAGCCGCGATATGGAACCGCAGCCTCCACACCCTCGGAGACATAATCCTCGATCTCTTCCTGTGTGATGTCGCCTTCGCCTTCACGCACCTTGCGCGCTACATTGGCCTGCAAGGAAGCCATGCCGCGCGAGACTTTGTAACGATGGCCCTTGCGCGTCATCAGCAGGCCGGGACTCTCGTCCGTGCCTGCCAGCAGGCTGCCGATCATCACAGTGGACGCGCCGGCTGCAACCGCCTTGACCACGTCACCCGACGTGCGGATGCCGCCATCGGCAATGATGGGAATTCCCTGGGGGCGGGCGACCACCGCACATTCCATGACGGCGGTTAATTGCGGCACGCCCGAACCGGCCACCAGGCGCGTGATACAGATCGAGCCAGGCCCAACGCCCACTTTGACCGCGTCGGCGCCCGCGTCAATGAGACGCTGCGTGCCTTCGGCAGTTGCCACGTTCCCGCCGATGATCTGGGCATCAGGGAAGGCTTTGCGGATTTCCTTGATCGTGTCCATCTCCAATCTGGAGTCGCCGTGAGCGATGTCCACCACGATGCAATCTGCGCCCGCTTCGAGCAGGCGTTCGACACGTTTCAACTCGCTGGATCTCACGCCCACCGCAGCGCCCACCGAAAGACGCCCGCGCCCATCCTTGGAAGCCTTCGGGAACTCGGCGATCTTCATGATGTCCTTCATTGTGATCAGCCCTGCAAGTTTGCCTCTTGAATCCACCAGCGGTAATTTCTCGACGCGGTTCTCGTGCAGGATCTTTTCAGCCTGTTCCAAGGTCGTGTCATGCGGCGCAGTGACCACATCACGCGTCATCACGTCCGCCACCGGCCTGCTATCATCGTTCTCGAACAACAGGTCGCGCGTGGTAATAATGCCGACCAGCTGTTCCTTTTCATCCACGATCAAGATCCCGCCCGTGTATGTCTCCTTCACGATACGCTTGACATCGCCGATGGTATGCGCCTGGGTCAACGTGATCGGGTTCTCCACCTTGTAGGACTCGGTTTTCTTCACGCGCTCGATCTGCGCCACCTGTTCATTGATGGACATAAAACGATGGATGATGCCAATCCCGCCTTCGCGCGCCATCACGACCGCCATCTCGCTCTCAGTCACCGTGTCCATGTTGGCCGAAACGATCGGGATTTGCAGGTTGATCCCGGGGGTCAACTTTGTCTGCGTGGAAAGTTTGCGCCGCGAAGCGACATCTGAATATTGCGGCGCCAGTAGGACGTCATCGTACGTCAGGGCAAGTTCAGGTAAAATTTTCATGGGAGGTTCCTCCATCCAATAGTTTGGAATTCGCTTGTCGGCGATCACCGTCCCGCAGGTGTCGCCCTGCCTGCACCGGTGCCGCACCGTTCGTGCCGCGAACAACGGCAGCTCGCCGGTGCAAGACGGCAGGCACAGGTGAGCTTGTCGA
Source organism: Chloroflexota bacterium (assembly GCA_021823555.1). Next base: position 3,433 of record JAKANW010000100.1, on the reverse strand, counting down.
AGGGCTTGAGCGCTCCAACCGCATTTTGCAGAGAAGCCTGCGGGGCATTCCACCGAATTTGAATCTAAAAACTCACCAGGGTCTACTTCACGTTACAGCCGCGCCGATTATATCGCGGGCTTTTGACTTATAATGAGTTTGATGACAGACGATTTGCTGGTCCTTTCGCCTCTCGATGGGCGTTACGCCCGCGAAACCGAACCGCTGCGCAACCACTTTTCGGAATTCGCCTATATTCGCGACCGCATGCGGATCGAGATTGCCTACCTGATTTCCCTTTCACGCGACGCAAAACTCGTGCGGCCGCTGGCTGCGGCTGAACTGGGCCTGCTCAAGGCATTGGCCGATTCTTTTTCTGTGGAAGATGCGCGTCAGGTCAAGGACTTTGAGCTGGTCACCCGCCACGACGTGAAAGCCATCGAGAACTTTTTATCCGCCCGCCTCGCTGCGACACCCCTGGCTGATACCGTTTCGTGGATTCACTTTGCGCTGACGTCGGAGGACGCCGACAACCTGGCCCAAGCCATTGCCCTGCGCGATTCGCGTGACGGAGTCATGCTCCCAGCGCTCGACCACATCCTCACGCAACTGACCGCGCTGGCGCAGGAACATGCCTCCACGCCCATGCTGGCGCGGACTCACGGCCAGCCCGCCGTGCCGACCACCTTCGGCAAGGAGATGGCCGTCTTTTTGGTGCGCCTGAATAAACAACGCGCCGCGTTGGCCGGGCATCGCTTCGAAGCCAAACTGACAGGCGCGGTGGGCAACTTCAACGCTGCGCAATCTGCCGCGCCGCAAGTGGACTGGCTCGCTTTCAGCAACAACTTCATCCGCGGCCTTGGGCTGGAGCCGAATCTCGTCACCACACAGATCCTGCCGTACGACAACTGGGTGGAGTATTTCAGCATCCTGCATCTGATCAATTCCATCCTGCTCGACCTGTCGCAGGATATATGGCGCTACATCAGCGCTGGTTACCTCAAACTGCGCGTGGTGAAGAGTGAAGTCGGTTCTTCGACCATGCCGCAAAAGGTCAACCCGATTGATTTCGAGAACGCCGAGGGCAACCTGGGTCTCGCCAACGCCCTGCTGGAACAGTTCACCCGCAAGCTGCCCGTCTCGCGCCTGCAACGTGACCTGTCCGATTCAACGGTGCGGCGCGCTTTTGGTTCGGCGCTGGGTCATGCGCTGGTGGCGTACGCGAGTCTGGCGCGGGGGTTGGAAAGAGTCGAGGCCGACGCGGCAGCCATGAGGTCCGAATTGGAGGCGCATTGGGAGGTCGTCGCCGAGGGGGCGCAAACCATCCTGCGCGCCGCCAATATCCCGCAAGCTTACGATCAGTTGAAATCCCTGACGCGCGGCCAGGTCATCACCGAAGAGAACTTCCACCAATGGATCGAAAGTCTGCAAGTGGATGATGCCGTAAAAACGAAACTCCGCTCGCTCTCGCCCATGAGTTACATTGGCCTGGCGGGGGAGATCGCAAAAAACACGCACTGAGCGGAAATAACAGGAGCAGCCATGTCTGTCACAGTTGTTTTGGGAACCCAATGGGGCGATGAAGGCAAGGGCAAGGCCATTGATACCTTTGCCGGGAAGTACGATTACGTCGCCCGTTATAACGGCGGCAACAATGCCGGGCATACCATCGTCAATGAATTTGGCACGTTCAAGATCCATCTCGTGCCGTCGGGTGTGTTCTATCCGAAAGCCAAATGCCTGATCGGCGGCGGCGTGGTGATGGACCCGGCGGTGCTGATCGAAGAGATGAACGCCCTCCGCAAAGCAGGCATCCAGTTGGAAGGACGCTTGTTCATCTCGCAGCGGGCGCACGTCATCATGCCGTATCACAAGATCCTGGATGGACTGTATGAGGAAGCCAAAGGCGCAGGCGCAACCGGCACCACGCGGCGCGGCATCGGCCCGACCTTCGCAGACAAAGTCAGCTACAACGGCATCCGCTGGAGCGACTTTGCCGATAAAGAGCTACTGGCAGATAAACTGAAAATGCAGGTCGCGCTCAAGAACAAGATTATCACCGCGCTGGGCGGTGAAGCCCTGGACTTCGAGAAAGTCCACCAGGAATATCGCCGCTATTATGCAAAGATCAAGCCGTTCATCACGGAGTTATTCCCCATCGTGCAGGAAGGCTTGAAGAAGGACAAGAAGTTCCTGCTCGAACAAGCCATGGGTTCGATCCTGGATACGGACTGGGGTACGTACCCGTTCGTGACCGCTTCGACCACGCTCGCCTCCGCCGCGACCGCCGGGCTGGGCATCCCGCCCAGGGAGATCACGCGCATCATCGGCGTGACCAAGGCTTACACCACGCGCGTCGGTGCGGGCCCCATGCCGACCGAGATCAAGGATGACGAACACGCCGCCCAGGCCCTCAGCGAAGTGGCGGCCACCACCGGACGAGTCCGGCGCGGCGGCTGGTTCGACGCGGAACTGACGCGTTTCGCGGCGCGGGTCAATGGCGTGGACAAATTGTTCCTGACCAAGCTGGACATCCTGAGCGAATTCGACGAGATCAAGATTTGCACGGGCTACGAGTTGAAGGGCAAGCCAGTCCACTACCACGACCTGGATGCCTACCAACTGGAACGCGTCAAACCGGTCTACCAAACGGTGAAGGGCTGGAAGGAAGATATCCGCGGCATCCGCAAGTTCAAAGGACTGCCCGCCAATGCGCGCGCCTACGTGAAAACGATTGAAGAACTGACCGGCGTGCGGGTAGGCTGGGTCGCCAACGGGCCGGAGCGCGAGGCAGTCATCAAGGTGAAGTGAGTTATCATGGAATTCCCCACAGAAATTATATGCCGGTGAGGAGAAAAATACGAACAAGAATTCCGAAGCTTTGAAAACTTCGGAATTCTTCTGGTTTCGCATTGGTTTGCGAGGCTTTCCTTTTACCGAGTTGACCTATGTACCTTCCTGCCAGGAGTTCAGGTATTTCACCTGTTCTGCTGTCAGTTCATCAATCTTGACGCCCATGGCTAAAAGCTTCAACCGGGCGATCTCGGCGTCAATATCCGCCGGAACGGAGTATACACGCTTCTCCAGCGTGGCAGCATTCTTGACCATGTACTCAGCAGCCAGGGCCTGGTTGGCGAAGGACATATCCATAACGGAGGCAGGATGCCCTTCAGCAGAGGCGAGGTTGATCAGGCGGCCTTCGCCCAGAATGTTGATCTTGCGGCCATCCCCGGTCTCGTACTGGTCCACGAAGGGGCGGACGAGTTTCGGCTCGCCCTTGGACATATTGGCCAGCGCAGGGATGTTGATCTCCACGTTGAAGTGGCCGGAGTTGGCGACGATGGCGCCATCTTTCATGACTTCAAAGTGGTGTTTATCCACCACATTGATATCGCCGGTCAATGTGCAGAAGATGTCGCCGACCCTGGCAGCATCTTGCATTGGCATGACCTCG
>JAKANW010000099.1 GCA_021823555.1 Chloroflexota bacterium | reverse complement strand
CTCCCCAATGATGACCGGTTCAGCAAGGGTCAGATCCGGTTCAGCGGCAATGGCAGCGCGCAGGGCCTCGCGCACCAGGGGATGGCTCTCGATGACCAGCACAGAAACAGGTGCAGCGCTCATACTCCTAAAATACCAAAAAAGCCTGTTTAACGCATCCATGTGGCGTTTAACTTTGTGGAAGTTTTGTTTAAGCAAAATTAAACAACAGCTTAAACAAAAAAGCCCAGCAGGGACCTCTGTAATAATGAATGCCATTGCATGGATCAATGAAAGGATAACTGGCGCTTTGCTATCACCCCTTGCGCGTGTGATTGATGTAGGCTACTGCCTGGGCGCGGTTCTCAAGCCCCAGGCGCTGGATGATGCGGTGAACGTGCGAACGGACGGTCGCTTCCTGGAGGTGAAGGATCTGGCCGATCTCCTGGTCAGAACGTCCCTCGCCGACCAGGGCCAGGATCTCCTCCTGCCGCGAGGTAAGCGGTTCGTCAACAGCGCTTCTACCAAGTGAGGGGCTTTTCATTGCTCGCACGCTCTTAAAGAGCTTAAGGGCAATGCCTGCAGGCAGGTAAGGGATGCCATCTGCAACTTTGCGGATGGCTTCGAGCAGGAAGGCGCGTGGAGCGGTTTTTGGAAAATATCCCAACGCACCAGCCTGGATGGCAGCCAATACCTTGTCCTCATCCTCCAGGCTGGTAACCACCAGGATCTTGGCCTGGGGATTCGCACCCAGAATGCTGGCAATGGCTTCCAACCCACCCATCCCTGGCATCAACAAGTCCATCAGGATGACATCCGGCTTTTGCTCCCCGGCCAACAGCGTTGCCTCGACCCCTTCTGCAGCTTCGCCAACCACCTCCATATCCTCCTCATCCGCCAAAGCCGTTTGAAGGGCTTCTCGCATCATGGGATGATCGTCCGCGATCAGAACTTTTATCTTATTCATGGTAGTCCTCATCTTCTAAACCTCGTGAATGATGAAGCGACAGCACTTTAAATACTGCGATTCAAATGGGAAGACTGCCGGTCCTGAGATCCTTGAATATCTGCGCTGAAACATATACAGGAACCCTCGCCTGGCGTTGAAGTAACGATCAGTTCTCCACCAAGCAGGCCAGCCCGTTCGCGCATATTTTGCAATCCAAACCCTCCGGCGCGCGGCTTGCCGGGGTCAAATCCTATACCATCGTCAATCACTTTGAGATCCATATGCCCCGGGATGCAGCAGATGACGATCTGCATGTTACGAGCCTGGGCGTGTTTGAGAGCATTGTTCAAGGCTTCAATCGTAATCCAGAGCAGGTTTTCGTGCCACACCCGCGGGCAATGATCCAATGAACCTTCCTGGATGACCTGCGTCTTGACTCCGGCATTACGTTCAACCATCGCCAGGCGCGCCTCCAGATCCGGGATCAAATTCACGCTTCCGCCCGGACCCGATGGCTGCATCTCGTACAGCATCAGCCGCGTCTCTTTGAGCGCCTGCCGCGCGCTTTCCTGCAGCCGCTCCGCAATCTGCCTGGCTCGAGCGATGTTATTCCCTTCCAGCGTGGAAAGGAGCGTCTCGGAAAACAAGATCAGGCTGTGGATGGATTGGTTGACTGAGTCATGCAGGTCACGACCCAGGCGCTGGCGTTCATCCAGGGCAGCCACCATACGCTGCTGCGCGACCAGTTCGGCTTGCGCTTCATGCAGGGCTGCCTCCTTTCGGATGCGCTCGGCAAGTTCGCGCTGTAATCGAGCGTAGAGCTGAGCATTATCCAGGATGATTGCAACGATTTGCGCCAGCTGTTCCGCAACGTAGACATCGGTATCGTTAAAGGGTTTGTTCACTTCCCGTCGAGAGATATTAAGTGAGCCGATCACGCGCTCGGGATGATGGATGGGAACGACCATGATCGCATGGATCGGAAGGCCCTCATAGATGTCGCGGTGTTTCGGCCAGGTTGAATAATCCTCCAATACGACTGGTTTTCCACTTTCAATGGCCTGCCAGCTCAACCATCCACCCTCTCCCCGCCGCATGGCATCGCCCACCTTGAGCGGTTGATCCGAAGTTACCGCGTAAGTCACCAGGGTATCATTATTTTCAACCAGATCGAAACTGATGTCCGACGCGCCCAGCAGAGCGACAATTTTCGCCAGTAACGTTTGCAGGATGTCGTCCACTTCGTGGCGGTTGATCAGGTCGAGCGTGACCTGGTGCAATGCCGCCAAAATGTTGTTCCGATAGTGCAAGGCGTCATCCATTCGTTTGCGTTCGGTAATATCGCGGACAAAGGCAGCGATCAGCATCCCTGCGCCCGTTTCCAAATAACTGAGGCTGATCTCTGCTGCAAACTCGATGCCATCTTTGCGCCGGGCAAAAATATCCTTCCCGGTTCCCATTGGACACATTCGAGGATTTTCAATATATTCCACGCGTTGCAGGGCATGGGTGCCCTGAAAACGGATCGGAAGGAGCAGTTCAACATTCTTGCCCAAAAGTTCTTCGACTTCATAACCGAACAGCTTTGTCGCTTCTGCATTGGCTAATATGATCGTACCTTCTTGATCGACAACAATAATGGCATCCGGAGCAGATATGACCAGGCGTCGAAATCTTTCCTCGCTCAACTGCAGTGCATCCTCGGCCTGCCTGCGCCGAGAGATATCGCGCTCCAAATCGCCGACCAGTCGCCGATTGACCATCAGGTATAGGCCGACGGTCAGGGCCACAAATAACATCTGATCCATCAAAACAGACAGTGTGTCGAAGGCGTTGGATTTGAAGAGGTCGTTGCCCGGCTTTATGATCAAGTCCGCGGTGATGCGCAGGATGGCGACCAGGCAATAGGCCCAGAAAATGTAGCCGATCCCGTGCGTCATGGAGCGTTTTTCGGCATCCACCCGGTGCAACATAAGCCAGGCTCCCTGGGAGCAAACGAGAATGATTCCCAGGGAAAGATTTATATCGCGCACCTGCATACTGGGCTGGGCAAAAACGAAATATGCGTGCACCAGTATAAAAACTGCCAGCAGGATATAGTTATGGACATGGGAACCGCGTTTCCCCACAAACCGTTCCGATCCCATCAACAGGAGGATGGCGCCTGCGATCACGAGCGCATTGCTGACAACCATGTCCAGGAAGTCTGGCAAGATGCTGCGCAAAACAATCAGCGATACCGCCGCGAATTGCATCACAAAATTAGCCAGCCAGAAGCCCAGACCATTAAAGCGTTCGCGGTTTTGACGCCATAGCAACGCCATGACGATCACACACACACCGTTGCTGATGATATAACTAAAAAGGACAGTTCTCATATCAATCATGCGACACCTCTGGACTGTTGTCAGTTGGTAATGAACATGCCTGATCTCTGCCAACAGGGAGAAGACCTTGATTATATTTCAATTGAGCGATCAGTTTTGTTACGTTCAGTGCAGCCACATCCGAAATGCCATAAGGCCTGTCCGAGGAAACAAAAAAGCCCCGGTTCCAACAACCAGGGCTATGGCGTTCACCAACCAAACTATTTTGCGATTTTGAAATTGAAGATGTTGGTCCCCAGCTTCTTTTGCAATGAGATCCACAGGGGCAGCGCCATTTCCATGCCGCGTGCGTTGGTGATGTCGCCCAGGTCAATGACCGACTCCCAGCCGAACCATTCCATCAGGATTTGGGTGACCGTGGCCTTGGCATCCTTATCATTCCCGCAGATGAAGACATCGTGGTCTCCATGTACCCGCTCCGGATGAACCATGACATCCACATTCATGGTGTTGAGCGCCTTGACCACGCGCAGCAGCGGATGGATACGCTGGATCTGTTCGGCCAGTGAATCGGTGTTGCAGACGCTCAAGGTGGGAGGAGCGCCGCGGGTGAAATCCAGCGGGTTGGCTACGTCGATCAAGACTTTATTATTGAGGTCGGCTGCGTTGGCAAAATCCAGCGCTGAAAGCGTGCCCATCCCCGAAGTGCAGTTGAAAATGATCTCGCCAAACTTTGCGGCTTCCCCGAATGTGCCGAACGAAGCCCGCCGCCCCGCCGATTTGGCCCAGGCCCTCGCCTTCTCGTTCTTCTCCGTGCGGGAGCCCATCATGACATCATGCCCCAGATCCACAATGCGTGTGCCGATAGTCTGGCCTACAATTCCCGTCCCGAATATTGCAATGTTCATTCCTGGATCCTTTCTAGATTTTTCCTGCAATATAATCCAAAACGTCAATCTTGGTGAGGATTCCGATTGGCTTTTCGTTCTCGGTCACAATGACCGCGTCCCCCGCCGTCAACGCCGACACGGCCTCGTCCAGTGACATTTCGGGCGAGTATACCGCACGCGCCTTCTGCACCAGCGCATCCACCGACTCGTCGTTGGTATGGACGTGATGGTCGAGCATGTGATTGAGCATGTCCACCTCGTCGAGCAGGCCGATCAGTTTCCCGTCCGCGCTGACCACTGGCACTTGCGAGATGCCATTCTGGCGCATCAAAGCCAACACCTTGCGCATGGGATCACCCAGGGCAGCAGTGTGCAGCGCCTGATTAGGCTTGGCCAGCAACAGGTCGCCCAGCGTCATCTCGCCAAACTCGGTCTGCATAAAGCCATTCTCACGCATCCACTTATCATCGTAGAACTTGGAGAGATAGCGCGAGCCGGAATCCGGGAAGATAACCACCACGATCCGGTCTGCGGGCAAGCTGCGGCAATACTTCAACGCCCCGGCCAGGGCCGAGCCTGACGATCCGCCGGAGAAGATGCCTTCCTGCCGGGTCAGGGCACGCGCCGCCAGGAAGCTCTCGCGGTCGCCCACCCGCACGATGTCATCCACCACGCTCAGGTCTGTTGTGGAGGGCAGAAAGTCCTCGCCGATCCCCTCCACTTTGTACGTTTTCGGAAATACACCCTCAGGGATGCGTCCGTTGTTCTTCCAGGTTTCCAATAACAGCGAACCTTCGATATCCACACCCACGATGCGAATGTTCGAATTCTTGGATTTCAGATAGCGCCCGACTCCCGAAATGGTTCCGCCCGTGCCCATGCCCAGGACGACATCGGTCAGACGGCCTTCGGTCTGGTTCCACAACTCAGGCCCGGTACTGATCTCATGGGTCTTCGGGTTGTCCGGGTTATGGTATTGATTAGCCAAAATCGCGTTGGGGGTCTCGCGGGCAAACTTTTTCGCCACCTCATAATAAGACCGCGGATCATCCGGCGCGACCGCGGTGGGCGTAATAACCACCTTGGCCCCATAAGCGCGCAACAACAGGATCTTCTCATTGCTCATCTTGTCGGGCATGACAAAGATGGTCTTGTAACCCTTGATGGCCGCTGAGATGGCCAGTCCCACGCCGGTGTTGCCGGAGGTGGCTTCCACCACCGTGCCGCCCGGTTTGAGTTCGCCGCGCTTCTCGGCCTGCTCGATGATATAGGCTCCCACCCGATCCTTGATCGAACCGCCGGGATTCATGAACTCCAGCTTGGCGTACAACGAACAGGATAGATCGTGCGCCAGGCGCGACAGCCGCACCAGCGGCGTATCCGCCTCCGCACCCAGAATATTATTGAAGACGCGCCGCTCTTTCGATTCTGTTAAACCAGTCATTCTCTCTCCTTTGGTAAAGTGGGGTAATTTTACCGCGTGGGAGATAAGAAAACTTTGGAAGTCTTTTAGAGGGAGACTTCCAAAGTTTGGACCTCTTTCCACTTCCCACTTGCGCTTCGACTTCGCTCCCTACGGTTGCTCCGCTCAGCGCGAGATCAATAGATCGGCAAACTCTGGTCCACATCCTGCGCCCAGGCATTGATGCCGCCCTTCAGGTTCTTCACTTTCTTGAACCCGGCGCTGACCAGCAGTTCCAGAGCACGCGCGGAACGCGTCCCGGCTTTGCAGAAGACCACCATCTCTTTGGCCGAGTCCAGCTCGGAGAGCCGCGAGGCCAGTTGGCCGAGGGGAATGTTGGTTGCGCCGGCTAGGTGGGAAATCTCCAGTTCGTGAGGTTCGCGCAGATCGAGCAGGACCAGCTTCGGGCTCGCGCTGAGCGGAGACGAAGCATCCTGAGTGAGGCGGCTGGACAAGTCCCGCGCGCTGATGTCCCAGTCTACGCCCGCCGAGCCTTCTTCATGATCGTGACCAGGCACGCCGCAGAAGGCTTCGTAGTCGATCAACTCTGTGATGTCGGCATTCGGCCCGCACACGCGGCAGTTCGGATTCTTCTTCAACTTCACGAAGTCAAACGACATATCCAGCGCGTTGTAGAGCAGAAGTTTGCCGATCAACGGCTCGCCAATTCCAAGCAGGACTTTCAAGGCCTCAGTGGCTTGCAGCGTACCAATCGTGCCGGGCAGCACGCCCAATACGCCGCCATCCGCGCACGAAGGCACCAGGCCGGGCGGCGGCGGCTCCGGGAACAGACAGCGATAGCACGGACCTGTCTTGGCGTAAAAGACGCTGACCTGCCCGTCGAAGCGGAAGATCGAACCGTAAATGACCGGTTTGCCAAGGAAGACGCTCACGTCGTTAGTCAGGTAGCGGGTCGGGAAATTATCCGTGCCATCAATCAGGATATCATAGTCTTTGGCGATGCGCATGGCATTCTCGGACGTGAACGGTTCGTTATAGACTTCGACCTCCACGTCGGGATTCAAATCGAGCAGACGCGCCTTGGCGCTGTCCACTTTCAGTTTCCCGACCATGGACGTGCCGTGGATCACCTGCCGCTGCAAATTGGATGAGTCGACCACGTCGTAATCCACCAGCCCCAAGCGGCCAATGCCCGCCGCAGCCAGGTAGAGCGAGACCGGCGAACCCAGCCCGCCCGTGCCAATAATCAGCGCGGACGAGCCTTTGAGCTTGCGCTGTCCGGCCAGGCCCACTTCGGGAATCAGCAGGTGGCGCGAGTAACGCAGGATTTCATCGCGAGTCAAACCGGGAAGCATATTCACTCTTTCACCCGCCCGCGATGGACGGGATCAGGCGCACCTGGGCATCCGTAGCCAGCGGCGTCTCAAGCCCTTGCAAGTCTTTGATGTTGTCTTCGCCCACGAAGAGGTTGACAAAGGCGCGCAGGTTTCCCTCCGGGCCGTAGAGATGCGGTTTGAGCGCCGGGTATTGCTCCACCAGGTTTTGCATGGCGTCGCTGACGTTCCCGCCGTTGACCGGCACTTCCGCCTTTCCATCCGTGTAATAGCGCAGCGGGGTTGGGATTTTCAATGTTGGCATAATTGTATTCTACCCTTCAATTTTTCCGAATTCAATTGGCTACGGGCACGGGATCGCAGCCCTGGCGCTCGACCACAACTTCACAGGTCGAAGCGGGGAAGATCTCGACGGAACCGGCCATGGCGAACGGCTGCATGAAGTTGTCAATGTATTCTTTATCCTCAGACTCGACGATCAACACAAGCGTGTGCTGTCCATCCAGCACAACATCGCTAAGCAGGTCCAGGCCGAACTTGTGTGCGTTTTGCTTGCTCAAATGCTGCAGGAGCATTTGTCCCATTTCGGGATTCTTGGCCGGGCAGGTTTCAGCAGAATGCTGGTGACGAACAAAGTAGAGAGACATGGTACCTCCAATTAAGATAGGGTTTTTATGGTTTCTTCTTCAAATCGGGAACGATCTTCAGCCAGGCGCCACGAACGGCTTTCAATCGCCTTCCCGGATTGAACACTGGTGATGATGTACGAAAAGAACGGCTGCGCCCACTCGCGGTCGAATTCAGATGGACAGTTGGGATGGTCGGGATGCGAATGGAACACGCCGATCAGACTCAGCCCAAGCTTGTCCGCCGTCATCTCAGCCTTGAGATAGTCCTCGGGCGCGATCAAGTACCTGTTGTGCCGGGCGGAGTCTTCGCGTGCATTCGGCAGGGGCAAGATATCATCCACCTGCCCCTCTGCGCCAAGCAAAAATCCTGCGCCCTCTTCGGGATAGGCTTCCTCTCCATGCGCGTGAATACGCCCCAGGAGTTCCTGCATGATCTTAAGTTCGCTCATTCAATACCCCACAGCGCCTTGTCACTCAGGTACTTGTAGCCCGCATCCGGGAAGACCGTCACGACCACGCCTTCGTCCAGTTCGCGGGCAACCTGCAAAGCTGCCAGCGCAGCCGCGCCGGAGGAAATGCCCACGAACAGGCCTTCCTCCCGCGCCAGTTGCCGTACCATTTCGTGGGAGGCTTCGGTCTCAATCCCCAGCGTATGATCGGCGAACTGTGGATCATAAATCCCAGGCTTGATGGCCGTCGGCATGTGCTTCAATCCCTCCAGCCCATGGAAGGCGCTATCGGGTTGGGCCGCGATGATCTGGACAGACGGAT
>JAKANW010000098.1 GCA_021823555.1 Chloroflexota bacterium | reverse complement strand
CTGGTCGAGCGGGATGTTGCGCGTGGTGGCCTTGGTGTCTTCCTTGACCCTGGCCTCGCACTCCTTGCTTTCGCACCACCACGAAAATGCCCAGCCGTCCGCAACGACGGATTTGAGTTCCTCGTAATCTTTGGGGTCGTGGATGTTGGCATCGCGGAAGGCGGTGGCGCGCTTCAGCAGGGCATCCTGAATCTCGGACAGAAGCCCGCTCACGGTCCGCGCGAGATTCGTTTGGGGGACGAAGGACTTGCCGTCTCTTCCGGGGACGTCGCGGCGGGCCAGCGCGACCGAGCCTTTTTCCACATCCTTGGGCCCGATCTCGACGCGCAGAGGAACGCCGCGCATCTCCCAATCGTTGAATTTGAACCCACTGCTGACGTTGTCGCGGTCATCCAATTTAACGCGAAGTCCCGCGGCCTTGAGCTCGGCAAAGACCTTGTCCGCGACTTCCATTACTTTGCTTTTCTCGGCATCGTTTTTGAATATGGGAACGATGATGGCCTGAATGGGAGCGAGGCGGGGAGGTAGGATCAGGCCCTGATCATCGCCATGCACCATGATGATGGCGCCGATCACGCGCGTGGACAGTCCCCACGAAGTTGTCTCGCAGAATTGAAGCGAATTGTTTTTATCGAGATACTGAATCTCGAAGGCCTTGGCGAAGTTCTGCCCGAAATAATGTGACGTGGCCGATTGAAGAGCGCGCTTGTCTTGCATCATTCCTTCGCTGGAAGTGGTGATCTGCGCGCCTGCGAATCGTTCAGACTCGCTCTTGCGGCCTTTGAGGACCGGCACCGCGGCCTCGTTGATGGCGAAGTCTGCGTAGAGATCGAGGATGCGATACATTTCCTCGAGCGCTTCTTCTTTGGTAGCGTGCGCGGTGTGACCTTCCTGCCAGTAGAATTCCGCGGTGCGCAGGAAAAGTTTAGTGCGCAATTCCCAGCGCAATACCGAACCCCAGACATTGATCAGCACGGGCAGGTCGCGCCAGGACTTGATCCATTTGGAATACATGTAGCCGATGATGGTCTCGGAGGTGGGGCGCACCACGAGAGGCTCTTCCAGTTTCTCGCCGCCGCCGTGTGTGACCACGGCCAGTTCGGGGGAGAAACCTTCCACGTGTTCCTTCTCTTTTTCAAAGAACGACATGGGGATCAGGGTGGGAAAGGCCGCGTTGACGTGTCCGCTCTCTTTGAAACGGCGGTCGAGCGCGGCGGTGATGTTCTCCCACAGCGTCCAGCCGTAGGGTCGCACGACCATGCAGCCGCGTACAGGCGCATAGTCGGCCATTTCGGATTTAAGCACGAGCTGGTTGTACCATTCGGCAAAGTTCTCAGCTCGGGTAGGGAGTTTGTCTTCAGCCATTTTTCCTCAATAGGTTTTCAGGTTTAAGGTTTGAAAGTTTCAGGTTGAAAGCACCTGTGACTTCAAGCCTTTGAATTTTCCAACTTGTGAATGGCAGTCTCAACATCTGGAGCGAACTGCACCAACTCCTGTTGGGCGGGGGAGGTGTATTTTCCCAGTTTGGTGAAGACCTGATCGAAAACGGACTGCCAGCCGTCCCCGATCAGGATGAGCGGTCTTCGGTGCAGGGACTCCACAATCATCATGTTCCACATTAATGAAATTTCGGTCAGCGTGCCGGGACCGCCAGGCAGGGCCATAGCCGCATCGCATTCCTGGATGAGAGCCTGCAGCCGTTCCGAGAGCGTTTTCCTGCGCCATTCTTCTTCCACCCACCTATTTGGACCAACGCTGCGCCAGCGTTCGATCTCTTCGCAGGTCACGCCGATGACATGCCCGCCCGCTTCCGATGCGCCGCGGCTGACGGCTTCCATCGTCCCGATGTAGCCGCCGGTCAGCACGGTATGTCCGCGCTCAGCCAACAACTTGCCAAGCGTTTGCGCTTCGGCGTAAGCTGCATCGCCTTCTTTGGGTTGGGAACCGCCAAATACTGTGATCTTCATGAATTCTCCGTAGGGGCGATCCTTGCGAGATAGGCAAGAGTCTGCGGTAATCTGGACGGATCGCCCTTACACGTCCCATTTTCGGGTGTGATTGATTTCAATTTTTTTCAAAACGGCCTGCTCCAGGTCTATGCCTGTGATGGAGGCTAGTTGCAAAAGGTAGAGGGTCACGTCTGCTAATTCACCAGCGAGTTCTTCCTTGTCTTTTGGCTCCTCGCGGAATTGGAAGTGCTCCAACACTTCCGCGGCTTCAATGGACAGGGAGACTGCCAGGTTGCGCGGCGTCTGCGGGCGCTTGCTGTCCGCATTGTACCAACCTTTGGATGCGACCAGCGCATGCATTTTTTCGGTAAGATCCTTGATGTCCATGATATAAACCCTAAAGGTTTTATTGGTAGTTAGAACTGGCTTGTGACAATGAAATCGTGTTTGAAAAGAGATTGTTTGCCAGGCAGACCTTTAGGGTTTTCACTGGCATCACAATAAAAAACGGCTCGCCAGGTCTGGGAGCCGTTTTGGCACGACAAGTCGAACCTATCCAGACCTAGAAGGTTTGCGACCACGCGGGGACGGGACGGGGTTCATTTTCATGTCGCCGATTATACACGAGAATCCGAGCCTGCGCGGGTGCGACGCGCCCTCAAAAGGGGGTATAAAAATCCGGGGCAACGGAACAGGTTGTCTTGGTATAATTCCCCCACTTAATCCCTCTGGAGTCCGAATGACCAAAAAATTGACTGGCAACGAAATCCGCCAAACCTTCATAGACTTCTTCGTGGAACATGGACACACCGCTGTGCCGTCCATGTCGCTCGTCCCTGGCGGCGACGCTACCCTGCTGTTCACCAACTCGGGCATGGTGCAGTTCAAGGATGTCTTCCTCGGCACCGATAAAAAGCCCTACACCCGCGCCGTGGACTCGCAGAAGTGTATGCGCGTGGCAGGCAAGCACAACGACCTCGAAGATGTGGGCCGCGATGACACGCACCACACCTTCTTTGAAATGCTCGGCAACTGGTCGTTTGGCGATTACTATAAAAAGGAAGCCATCGCCTGGTCGTGGCAGTTGCTCACCGACGTGTGGGGCCTGCCGAAGGACAAACTCTATGCCACCGTTTTCAAAGACGATAAAGGTAACGTTCCCACTGACGAGGAAGCGGCTGAAATCTGGCGCGCCCAACCAGGCATGAATCCCGAGCATGTGATGTACTTTGGCCGCAAGGATAACTTTTGGCAAATGGCAGAGACGGGTCCATGCGGGCCTTGTACTGAAATCTTTATTGATCTCGGCGAAGAGCGCGACAACCTGCGCGGCGCAGAGCATGTCTGCGGTGTGAACGGTGTATGTTCGCGCTATCTTGAAATTTGGAATAACGTCTTCATTCAATACAATCTCTTTGAAGATGGCCGCCTCGAATCCTTGCCGCAAAAACACGTGGACACAGGCATGGGTTTCGAGCGCATCGTCTCCATTTTGCAGGGTGTGGACTCCAACTACAAGACCGATCTCTTCAAAGGCTCGCTGGATGTTCTGCGTTCGCTCACAGGTCATAGTGAAAAAGAAATGCTCGCCAATTTCACGCCTTATCGCGTCGTCTGCGATCACGCCCGTTCCGCGGCCTTCCTCATCGCCGATAGCGTCGTCCCCGGCAATGGCGGACGCAACTACGTCACCCGCATGATCATCCGCCGCGCGGCCCGTTTTGGCGCCAAGATCGGACTCAAAGAGCCGTTCCTGGCTAAAGTGGCCGAAGCTGTGATCGCGGAATACGGCGGCTTTTATCCCGAACTGGAAAAGAACAGGGCGACCATCTTCGACAACCTGACCCGCGAAGAAACCCGCTTCGCGCGGACGGTGGAGGCTGGTACCGCTCATTTGGAGAATCTACTCTCTGAGCTGTGCGCGTCAAACTCTAAAACCCTCGACGGCCACAGAGCCTTCGACCTCTACGCCACTTACGGTCTGCCCTTCGAGATCTCGCGCGACATCGCCCGCGAGCAGGGACTGGATATTGACGAAGCCGGCTTTAACGCGGCCAAGGAAGAACATAGCAAAGCCTCCGGCGGCGGCAAAGCCATGGGCAAGATGGGCGGCGAAGATGCCGAGTTCTTTGCAGGTATCCTGAAAGACTTGCAGAAGAGAGAGAAACTCGGCGAACACGGCGTCGAGTATGACCCGTATACCAGCCCGAAGGTGGAAGGTGAAGTCCTGGCGTTGATCGTCAACGGCGAATCGGTTGAATCTGCTTCGTTGGATGACGCCGTCGAAATCATCCTGCCGAAGACTGGCTTCTATATCGAGTCCGGTGGTCAGGTCAATGACGAAGGTTATATCCGCTTCGCGCTGAGCGGAGCGACCACAGTCGAAGCGGGGGGCTGGGAAATCGAAATCACCGCCGCCCGCCGCGCTTCCGCAGGCGTCATTGTGCATAGCGGCGTCGTGATTTCCGGCCAACCCAAGGTGGGCGACAAAGCCGTCGCCGAAGTGGACATGGTCCGCCGCCATGACATCATGCGCAACCACACTGCCACTCACTTGCTCCATGCCGCGCTGCACCAGGCGCTCGGTGACCATGCGCGCCAGGCAGGCTCGCTGGTCGCGCCTGATCGTCTGCGCTTCGACTTTACCCATCCCGAAGCGATGACTCCCGAGCAGATCGAGCGTGTCGAGAAGATCGTCAACGACGCGGTCGCGGCGGATATGGAAGTCGTCCCGAAACTGCGCGCCCGCGAAGACGCGATGGCCGAAGGCGCGATGGCGTTGTTCGGCGAGAAATACGGCGAGACGGTGCGCACGATCACGATCCTGCCCTCCGAAGTCCCGCAAGCGGAATTGTACGAAGAGATGAATATTCATCCCACTGCGACCGTGGAGCATGAGCATAAATATTCCTATGAATTGTGCGGCGGCACGCACCTTGAACGCACCTCCGATGTCGGCGCGTTCATTATCGTCAGCGAAGGCTCGGCTGCGGCAGGCATCCGCCGCATCGAAGCGGTCACGGGCCGCGGCGCGTACGACCTGATTTCAGAGCGCTTCAAGATGTTAAAGCATACTGCCGCGGCATTGAAATCCTCTATAGAGGAAGTCCCTGCCAAAGTTGAGTCGCTGCAGGATGAAATTGCTGATCTCAAGAAGGAACTCGCTTCCTTGCGAGCGGGACAAGCTCTTTCCACCTTCAACCTGCAACTTGCCAACGTTCAAACTGTGAAGGATGTCACCGTGCTGGCGCTGGACATCCCCGACTCCAATGTGGATACCTTGCGTATGCTGGCCGATAAGTTCCGTGAGAAATATCCCCAGGGCGGCGCAGCGCTCCTGGTAACGGGAACAACCGTCATTGCAGTGCTGACCGAAGATCTCGTCAAGCGCGGACTCAAAGCGGGCGATCTCATCACCGGCATCGGCGGCAAAGGCGGCGGGCGTCCAAACTTGGCGCAGGGCAGCCTGCCCGATGGAGGGCCGGTCAAAGAAGCGTTGGGCAAAGTCGCCGCGGTAGTCGAAGAGAAGTTGAAGTAGATCACAGCCTCCCCCATTGCAAATGAACGGGGAGGCTGTTGCTAAGAGTAAGAGCGGAATATCGCGACGGAGGCGCACAAACGGGACTGGGATAAGAAACTCAAATAACCTGTTGTTTCGGACGGTTATCAATTGTAAAATAAGAGGGATTATGTTTGGCTTTGCCTTTGCCGATCCAAGCGATAAGGTATTTCGCTATAAGCGACAGACCTATCTCCTTGCTTTCCCAATTGGGATTGCGATCTGCCTTCTGTATATTTTGGGGTCGTTGGGGAATACCAGTCTCAGAATGTATATCGCGATTGCCATGGTCGTGGAGTTGGGGGTGTTTGTCCTGCTGCTGTTTATTCGCCCGGATTTGATGAGAGCTATTGAATTCATCTTCTATATTACATTCTCGACGTATTTCTTTATCCTGACCCAGGACTCGATTTATTCCTTCCGGGTAAATGGCGGATTGACTCCGAGCGAATTGGCTGATGTGTTGAACGGCCTGTCCATGTGGTTGATCGTTTTCACCCTTGGCGCATACCTGACAACCACTGCTGCTTATGTGCGGTTCCTGCTTGTATATATTTTTGCCGGCCTCATAGCCATGGCGGCTAATAATATATGGTTCCTGTATTCAACCGGAACCCTGCAGTTCACCTTTATCTTTCGCTGGCTCAATTCGTTTGCGAGTCTTTCGATGGCGACATTGTTGATCCAGCGCATGGGCGTGTTACAGCAGAGTTACGCCTCCACTGATTCTCTGACCGGTTTACTAAACCGCCGCACCTTATATCAATTGCTGGCACGCGAAACGGAACGCTCTGCGCGCTATCGAAAGCCGTTTTCCATCGTCCTGTTTGACATTGACCATTTCAAACAGGTCAATGATACGCACGGACATCTGGCGGGCGATACGGTGCTTCGGGGGATCTCGAAATCGGTCAGCCAGGCTATCCGCCAAATGGATTATCTTGGACGCTGGGGCGGGGAGGAATTCCTGCTTATCCTGCCTGAAACAGACACTGAGTCGGCTAGATGTCTTGCCGAGCGGATTTGTCAAATGTTGCGCAAGAGCAGGTACGGAAAGATCGATCACGTCACTGCAAGTTTCGGCATAACCACATTTCGCAATGGGTGCAGCCTGGAAGAAATGCTGCATGAGGCCGATCGGGCCATGTATCAGGCCAAGCAAAATGGACGCGGCCAGGTGTTCGTCAATTCGGCGTGAA
Source organism: Chloroflexota bacterium (assembly GCA_021823555.1). The sequence goes on along the minus strand of JAKANW010000098.1, from coordinate 1,599 downwards.
GGACTCTTTCAGGCGTCGCCTCCGCGTTTCAAGATGACTCCGCCCAGGCCGTGGGTATGAATTCGATCTTCTTGAAATCCATCATCTTTTGATAATCTGAATATCACGTGCCAATCAGCATCCCCAAACTGAAAAGTTTGTTCCTTATCGCTGAAGTTCAGGAACACGGTAACTTCTTCCATCTCGTGTTTTCGGGAATAACCGAGTAACCCATCCGGCAAATTCTCAAGTAGTTCCATTTTGCCTGCCTGGATGGCTGGTTGTGTTTTGCGGAGGCTTAGCAGTTTGCGAATGATGTTTAACAGCGAATCGGTTTCATTTGATTCACGCTCTACATTGATCGTGTGATGATTGGAGTGCACCGGCAGCCACGTCTTCTCCGCGGACGAAAATCCGGCGTTCTTCGCCGCATCCCATTGCATCGGTGTGCGGACTTCGTCGCGGTTGATGGTTAAACCCAATACGTCGAAAATAAATCGCGGCGCATATTTGAATTTGTGCGGAAGCGAGTCGAGCGCGGCCTCGAAAGGGAGAGGCAGGTTTGCCATGCCAATTTCTTCGCCATAGTACATGCACGGTACGCCGCGCACGGTCAATTGGAGCATGTGGAGCAGTTTTGCTTTTCGCATGTCATGACCGAGCCGCTGGATGCTCCTTGTGCGGTCATGGTTGCTGAAGACGTATACCGGCATGAACAGATCGGGGAAACTATGCTCAATGCTCCTGATCAATTCGCGGAAATGATCCGCTGTGAATTTGAAGTTCAACATCTCAAAATCGAAGACAAGCGTCAGGCCATCGTTGGTTTGATCCCCCAAAAACCTGCGGATGGTTTCCTTGTTCCCGCTGACCTCGCCGATGGAAAGTTTTTCACCGAATTCATTGCACACCTTCCTGAACTCTTTTGCAAAGGCAAAGCTTTCAGGCTGATTCAGCGTGTATTTCACTTCCTGGAAGAAGCCGGATGGGTTGTCCTCGGTTGGGATGAGTTTGAAGATGAACGGGTTATCCCGGAACTCTGCATCCTTGTAAATGACGTTGAAGATGTCCAAACGAAAGCCGTCCACGCCTTTGCCCAGCCAAAAGCGGACGATGTCCAGCATGGTTTTCTTTACTTCCGGGTCGCGGTAATTCAGGTCGGGCTGGAAGGGCAGAAAACTGGCCCAATAATATTGCCTGCGCTCCTCTGCGTAATGCCAGCCTTTCCCACCTGTCAGGCTCTGCCAATTGTTGGGGACCTCACCCCCGGCCCCTCTCCTAAAGGGAGAGGGGAGTGGGTCGCGCCAGATGTACCAATCCGCTTTGGGGTTGCTCCGTGATGAGCGCGATTCCTTGAACCACGGATGCTCGATCGAAGTGTGGTTCATCACCATATCGAATACGATTTTCATGCCGCGCCTGTGGACTTCTTCGATCAATTGCAGGGCATCGTTTAACGCGCCGTATTCAGGAGCGGCGTCAGTGTAGTTCGAGATGTCGTAACCGAAATCAGCCTGGGGGGAGGCAAAGAACGGAGAGCACCAAACCGTCTCGAAACCCAAATCCTGGATGTAATCCAGCTTTTGGATAATGCCTTGCAGGTCGCCGATCCCATCGCCG
>JAKANW010000097.1 GCA_021823555.1 Chloroflexota bacterium | reverse complement strand
CTTACACTTGTTTCCAGCAATTGGCGTTCGGAAGACAAAAACCCACCCAACGATGAGTAACAGCATCAAAGGTGGGACTCGCCCGCAAAAAAAGAGTTTATATCTAGCTTTGAGTTTTTTGATTTAGACGGCGAGTCCACGCCCGCTCCGGTGATTGAGCAAGGTTGAAATTCACGCTGATCTTGCCCTCATATAAGTTGATTGAATAGGACGATTATGAACGATAAAAAACAAATCATCACAATGCTTAAAGATGAATTCAATCGTTGGGAAAAATTATTGGCTGGCATAAGAGAAGAGCAAATCGCTACCCCCGATCTTGCTCCCAACTTGTCCATCAAAGATATCGTCGCCCATTTGACGGCCTGGCAGCAAATTTCCGTCGCACGGATGGAAGCCGCCCGGCAGAATAGGGAACCTGGGTATCCCCAGTGGCCTCCAGAGTTAGACCCAGAATCTAAAGATGATCTGGATCAAATTAATGCCTGGATTTATGAAATCCACCATGAACGGTCCTGGTCAGATGTCTATCGAGAATGGAGGGAAAGGTATCTCCGCTTTTTGGAATTAGGAGAAGCTATTCCTGAAAAAGACCTATTGGACGCCGGAAGGTATCCATGGCTGAAAGGATATCCTCTCTCGGCAGTCCTGCTTGGTTCTTATGAGCATCATGAAGAGCATCTTGAACCTTTACTCCTCCTGCTCCGTCAACATGGAAATTGAAGTTCGCCCAGGCTCTCTTCGTAGTAAACTGTCTTGGTTGGTTGTCTTGAATGGATCCTTGAAGGGATAATATCCATGTTAGAGAAAAAAGGCCTATTCGTGCTTGAATACAGCTTTCAACAAAAGGCATGGCGTATCGAAGACCTCGATGAAGTTTTGAAATACAATATCGGGTGGTTTGCTAGGGACGAAGCTGGGAATGATTTCAAGATTCTTGCTATTTCCGAATCGAGAGATCAACTTAGAGAGTTCAGGAAGTCACTCGTCAAACAGAAAGAGGAAATGGGATAATTTCCTGCTGGCATACCAGGAATGTACGAAGCAGCATAATCATTTTCACATCGAGGAAACATGAATACCAAAACTGCGCCAGGCGTGTACGACCTGAAATCGGTCAAACTTCCGCATCTCACCGGCGGGACTCTGAAGTTGTTTGCTTCGCTGGTGGAGGGGCCGCTCAAGGGACTGCTGACTCCCAGTCTCTTCCAAAGCGCGGGTCTTACCTGGCTGCGCCAACAGGAGTATGACGAACCGCCCACCCTGCTGCCCATTCACTTCACGGGCGCCCCGCAGGAAGAGGCCGCCTCCGTCCCGGAAGATGAATGGCCGCGCGAACCCGCCAGCGCAAAAGGCTTTCACTTTGCGACCATCCATGATTTTGCCAAAGCCTATCGGGATGGTGCCACCACGCCCGAAGAAGTTGCCCGGAAAGTGCTGGATGCCATCGAAGCCAGCAACTCGGCCAATCCCCCTTTGCGGGCGGTCATCGCGGTGAACCGTGACGATATATTGAAGCAGGCGCGCAAATCCACGCAGCGCATCCAAGCCGGGCGCGCCCTGAGCATCTTCGACGGCGTTCCCGTAGCGGTCAAGGATGAAATTGATATGACGCCCTATCCCACCACAGTTGGAACATCCTTCCTGGGCAAGTCGCCTGCGGCAGAGGACGCGACGGTTGTAGCGCGCCTGCGCCGGGCGGGTGCATTGCTGATCGGCAAGACCAACATGCACGAAATCGGCATCAACGTGACAGGGCTGAATCCACATCACGGCACGACCCGCAATCCATACAACACGGGTCACTACACAGGTGGAAGTTCCAGCGGCTCCGCCACAGCCGTAGCTGCGGGACTCGTACCCGTTGCCATCGGCGCGGACGGCGGCGGCTCAATCCGCATCCCCGCTTCGTTTTGCGGGATCGTGGGATTGAAATCCACCTACGGACGAGTCAGCGAACACGGCGCCGCGCCTCTGTGCTGGAGCGTCGCTCATATCGGCCCCCTGGCCTGCTCCGCCACCGACACGGCTCTCACCTACGCCCTGATCGCCGGCCCCGACCCGCGCGATCCCAACTCGCTGCGCCAACCCCTACCCACGCTCGAAGGCTGGGACAACCTCGATCTGCGCGGACTCAAACTCGGCGTCTACCAGCCCTGGTTCCGCCACGCGGACGCGGAGGTGGTGGCCGCCTGCGAAGTCATGCTCAAGCGCTTCGAAGTCATGGGTTGTGAAATCCGCGAGATCATCATCCCCGATTTGGAAGCCAACCGCGTCGCGCACACGATCACCATCGTCAGCGAAATGACGCAGGCCCTGGACGCCACCTACCAGGAACACCATCGCCAGTACGGCCTGGATGTGCGCATCAACCTGGCGCTGGGACGCCAATTCACCGCCACCGATTATGTCAAAGCGCAAAGGGTCCGCACGCGCATGATGAAACATTTCGATGATGCGCTGAGCAAAGTGGATATGATCCTCACGCCCACCACCGGTCTCACCGCGCCGCCCATTCCCAAAACCGCCCTGCCGGATGGCGAATCGGACCTGACTACCACCATCGAGATCATGCGTTTTGTCACCGCTGCGAATCTCACCGGCCTGCCTGCCATCTCCTTTCCCGTTGGTTATACGCAAAGCAGATTGCCCATCGGGATGCAAGCCATCGGGCGGGCCTGGCAGGAAGCCACGCTGCTGCGCATGGCTCTGGCCGCCGAACAAGTCCTCGAGCGCAAAGCCCCGCAGGTACATTATCAACTTCTACCCGACTAACCCATGGCCCTGCGACGCGACCCAGAACGGAACGAGTTAAAAGTCCTGAAAACATTTGCCAACTTCAGCGGCAAACGCGTGCTTGAAGTCGGCTGCGGCGAGGGACGACTCACCTGGCAATATGCCTCATCCGCCCGTGAAGTAGTTGGTATTGACCCCGATACTGCTGCCCTGCGCGTGGCGCGTGCTGATTGCCCGGCGCGCTTGCAGGAGACCGTTCGTTTGGCAAACGCCAGCGCTCACCGACTGCCCTTCCCGCGCGAAACCTTTGACATCGCCCTGTTCTCCTGGTCGCTCTGATGAATTGAACACGCGAGCATGGTCCATGCTCTGGATGAAATTCGACAAACGCTCAGGCGGGATGGGATTCTGATAGACCTGCGTCCGCTGGAAGCGCGCTGGCCCATCGAAGTCGCCTCAGGCTCAGCCTTTGTGGAGGCTGGCCGTTTAACCGACCTGCCTGTCGCCATCGCGGATGACGAGGCCGCTGCACGCGCCATGCGGGAGGCCGAGTCCCGCAGCTGGTTCAAGCGTGAGCGTGAAGAAAATTTTTCGTACTTTTATTACTGGGATACGCCATCTGAGATGCAGGAATTCATGGAAACCGAGTGGGAGGGATTCGAGAAGCTCGAAGTCAACGCGTTAAAAGCCGTGCAGTCCACCTGGGCCGTTGCCAATGCCGATGCGCAAGTGCGGCTGCGGGTCAAAATGTTGATCACGCGCTGGAAAAAACAGGAATAAACTTCGCGGGGATTCTTCGGCGCTCCGCGCCTTCAGAATGACACATAGGCTGAGGATTTTAAACGCTTGAAAATGATCGAACAAGCTTGGTCACACCTGCTGCGCTTAAAATGATAACCAACGGCATGACAGGGATAAGGTAACGTAATTGGCTGTCCACCGCCATATAGGATAGAGCGAAAATCAGGATACTCGCCCAAATCGGCCAGAAGCCCCGGCCGTTTTCACCCAGGCCAAACAGAGCCAGAGCGAGTAACGCCCCCTGTTCCAACAGCACCAGATTGTCCTTGACATTGGGTTGGCCCCCGTCCGACTCAAGCACCTGCCAGTTAAACCAGAGTGGCAGGAAACGATAAGCCGACAATAGAACATATTGCACCGGATGGGCGGTGATAACTTTGAGGGCCCCCGACCTGTAAAACGCATCCATCTGTGCTTCATTCTCTGTCCCCGGCAATTCGGGGTGGCTGGCTACCAGCGAAGCGATGGCCTGGTCTCCTTCGCTTCCGCCCACGTAACGAAAATAATTATTGCTGCCAAGCATATAGTTATGGCGGTATAGATTGTAACCGGTAAGTGTTGAAGCGATCGCGGGCTGGCCAAAAACGAGGTCATTGCGCACTACCCATGGGGTCATCACCAGGAGGACAACGGCGGTCATGATCAGGGACAGACGCAGTTTTTTAGCCACAGATTGAACTGAAAATAACCGTTCGATCAACAGCCCGGCTACGATCACTGCAACGATCGCCAACGCGGCAGACCGGGACAGCGCGCTGAGTCCCAACGCCGCCCCTCCTAAGATCCAGTCAAGCAATCGCTCTGATTCACGGGCGCGCATAACGAAATATAATCCCAGCGTAACAAAAAGCGTTGCAATTAAATCGCCGGATAGCTGCGGAACCAGATCAAGCGCCGGGCGGTAAATCGCCCAGGCCAAAGCGCCGAGCAATGCAACGGGCTTATTGAGCATTCGGCGCGTCAGCAAAAAAATAAGGATCAGAATTGCAACATTGACAAGCGCCTCGACCCCCACAGCCGCCAAAAGCGATTGATTCGTCAGGAAAGCCACCGCGGCGAACAATAACACAGGCACAGGTTCACGCGAGGCAGTCAACTGGTTGGCCGGCCCACAGAACGGAAAATAACGCGTGAAGCAGGAGGCGTATCCCTGTCCTTTGATCAGATTTACTGCAATCGTCCACCAGTCGGCCGTCTGGCCGGCCTGCAATGAAATCGGCCCAAGCCAAATACGCCGCAAATCCAGCGCGATCGCCAAAACAACGATCAATGCCAGAATCCGGCCTGTATGTGCGCTCACCCAATCCAGAGTATATGCAATCCACAAACGGAACGGGGGAAATTGAGAAGGAGAAGCAACCGGAATATCCAATGTCAATTTTCCTGATTACGGAGGAAGATACAAAATTCTATTCCCCAAAGATGAACATACGATGACATTACGAAAACCAAAGCATCCGGTGATGTGGACGAAAAATATCCCCTCCCGACCCATGACCCTGCAACGCGATCCCAAACAAGCAGAGCGGCCGGGAGGCCGCTCTGCTTTATCCCTTCAATAATTCGTCAGGTTCGGAAGCCTCTGTTTCCGGCAAGGCCAGCGGCGGTAGTTCCGCAATCGAGTTGATCCCGAAATGCTGCAGGAATTCAGGGGATGTGGAATACAGGATCGGGCGTCCCGGCCCATCGGCGCGGCCTGACTCCTGGATCAGTCCCTTGCTCAGCAAGCTCTTCATCATACCGTCGCTGTTCACACCGCGGATCGCGTCCACCTGCGGGCGCGTGCAAGGCTGCTGGTAGGCAATAATGGACAGAGTCTCCAGCGCAGCGCGGCTCAAATGGCTGACAGACTCCAACCCCAGGAAACGTTCGACCAGTTCCGCCAGTTCGGGCGCGGTGGTCAATTGGACGCGCCCCGCGTGTCGCTGCAGACGCAGGCCGCGGGTCCGGAGTGAATCGTTCAATTCCTTGAGTCCGCGCTCGATGACTGAAGTGGTCACATCCAGGGCGGTGGCCAGTTGCGCCAGGCTGGCCGGTTCGGCGGCGACAAACAACAGGGTTTCCAGTTTGGCTGCCAGAGTCGGCTCGGCGCTCCCGTCCGCCTGGGCTAAATTGTTTTCCAGTTCGCTCATGCTATAATTGCTCCCGTTTGAACGGATGAAAGTTTTACCAGAATGAAAAAACTCGCCTTTCCAATTTTACTGTTGACACTCGTCATGGCATCGCTGGCCTGCACCATTTTTGTCGGCGGGCCGGCGTATCCTGCCCAGACCATTCCCGTTTCCACCGAGGCCGCACAAAGCATCCAGGATCAGATCCAGCAGGCCCTGACCGCGGATGCCGCGACCGGCGCAATCTCCCTCCAGTTCAACGAAAGCCAACTGACTTCCTACCTGGCGCAGAAACTGGACGAGCAGGCCAATCCGATCATGACGGACCCGCAGGTCTTCCTGCGGGACGGGCAGGTGCAGGTGTACGGGAAAGTCCAACGCGGCTTGTTTGCCGCCAACGTGGCCATCATCCTGAGCGCCAGTGTGGACGAGGCAGGCCAGCCAAAGATCGAAGTGGTCTCGGCTGACTTCGGCCCTCTGCCCGCGCCGCAGGGTTTGAACGAGGCCATCAGCGCGGTCGTGAACGAAGCCTACACCGGTTCACTTGGCCCAGCGGCCACCGGCTTCCGTCTGGAAAGCATTACCATTGCCGACGGCCTCATAACACTCAGCGGACGTGTCAAATAGCGGGTGGATTATACCGCAGGACATGCAACACTTCGATTTCACCAAGATCACACGCTTCCGGCTCCCCCTCAGCCTGTTGACCGTACTCCTGGCCGCTTCCCTGCTGGCAGCGGGCTGCCGCAGCCCGCAGTTTGGCGGGCAGATGACCGTCATCATCACCGCTGACGGCGCGACGCGCGATGTGCAGGTCCAGGCTGGCAGTACGGTGCTGCAAGCCTTGCAGTCCGCGGGATTCACGCCCGGCGACCTGGACCGCGCCGACCCGCCCTTTTATTCGGTGCTCAGCAACGGCGACAAGATCAAGCTGGTGCGCGTCAAGGAAGAGTTCCAGACCGAGGATATGATCATCCCGTACGAGCGGCAGACCGTCCGCAACGAAACCCTGCCCGAAGGCCAGACCCGCCTGGTGCAGGCAGGCGTCAACGGCCAGCAGGAACTGACCTACCGCCGCGTGCTCGAAGATGGAGTCGAGACCAGCAAAACGGTGGTCAAAACGGTCATCCTGCAGGAAGCGGCGCCCGAGATCATGATGGTTGGCGCGCAGACTTCATTTACGCCTCTGACCATCCCCGGCAAACTGGTCTACCTGGCGGGCGGCAATGCCTGGATGATGGACGGCTCGACTGCCAACCGCAAACTGCTGGTCAGCACAGGCGACCTGGATGGGCGCATCTTCAACCTCTCGCCCGACGGCCAATACCTGATCTTCACCCGCAAATCCAAAAAACCTGCCGATGAACAGATCAACACGTTATGGTTCGTGCGCACCACCAACACGACGCCCAAGCCAGTATATCTGGAAGCGCAGAACGTGGTCCATTTTGCGGCCTGGATCCCGGGCACCAACTCGATTGCATATTCCACGGTCGAACCGCGCGGCACGGCCCCCGGCTGGCAGGCTAACAACGATCTATGGCGCGTCAGCATCACGGGCGGCCCGCCCCGCAAACTACTGGACGCCAACAGCGGCGGCGTGTACGGCTGGTGGGGCATGTCCTTTGCCTATTCGTCCGATGGCCGCCTGGCCTACATCCGCCCGGATGGCATCGGGCTGGTGGACCAGGATGGCGGTTATCTGAAACCGATCATGAGTATCACGCCCCTCAACACCCACAGCGACTGGGCCTGGATCCCCGGCCTGTCCTGGGGTTCGGACGGCAACACGTTGTTCGTGACCACTCATGCCCCGGCCCCGGCTCCCTTTGCCGATGAAGAGTCGCCCTACTTCGACCTGACGGCTGTTTCGCTCGATAACAGCGCCACCGTACCCCTCGTACAACAGACGGGCATGTTCTCTTATTCAGCCGCTTCACCCATCCGCCAGAGCGGCACGGAGAAAGCCTACCAGGTCGCCTACCTGCAAGCCATCTTCCCCGACCAAAGCGAGACCAGCCGTTACCGCTTGATGGTGGCCGACCGGGATGGGTCCAACCGCCGCGAACTCTTCCCGCCGCAGGATGCAGGCGGCATCGAACCGCAGACCCCAGCCTGGGCGCCGGAACCGATCCCCGGCCAAACAGGGGATTTCATTGCTGTCGTTTACCAGGGGAATCTCTGGTTGATTGACAGCGGTAGCGGACAATCTTATCAAGTCACAGGCGATGGCCTGCTCACCATCATAGACTGGAAATAATTCGGGTGTATTTCATCTGAGTTGGAACCGTCCCGAAGGTTGGTTATAAAAGGCCAAAATCGGCTCAAGTTCAACCTTCGGGACGTTACCCTCAATTGTTTGAAACGCACCCAAATAATTCTTATTTGTCATCTTCTCATTTGAGAAGGACAACGAAAGAGGAAACTGAAACATGCGTATTCTCATTACCGGTGCAGCCGGGTTCCTCGGCTCCCATCTTTGTGACCGTCTGTTGTCAGAGGGACACGAGGTCATTGGGCTGGATAATTTCATCACTGGCAGCCCCGATAACATTGCCCACCTGATGGGCAACCAGAAGTTTTCGTTCTATCGTCACGATGTATCCAATTACATCTTCGTGCGCGGCAAAGTGGACGCCGTACTTCACTTCGCCTCCCCGG
>JAKANW010000096.1 GCA_021823555.1 Chloroflexota bacterium | reverse complement strand
GTGCCTACGACCAGGAGGTGGCTACCGGGTTACCTGCCCGCCGAGGTGCCGGTAGTGACACGCTTCGGCAGGCTACGCTCGTAGATTTCCGAGGGTCGAATCTTTCGGACGCGGGTTCAATTCCCGCCATCTCCACACCATGCTGGACAGGCCATTAAGTTATAGGGGGTTATTGGCCTCATCATCCGTAACTCACTTGAGTTAATGAAGGGTCAGGTAAAAGAAATCGCGCGGGTTGGGGGTCAGATAAAGATGAGGGTTATTGATCATCTCTTCCACCAATCGTTCGCCGGTTAACTGAAATCCTTGCGTTGGATCGCTGGCCGGCCGGTAAGTATAAAAGTGTGCATAGTATTGATTGATATCCAATTGCATGGCGTTATATGCGCCCGCTTTTTGCAAGGCCTCCGCCAAAGTCGATACGGATGTTCCATTGCCAACCGCATAAATCAGATAACGGCCATCCTGCGTAATGCCCAGTCCGGTGCGCCAGGTGATGTCTGAGTTGCCAGTATAGCCCCACGATTTACGATTGTTGCGATAAAGACCCGGGTTGATCTGACCCGCTTCGATCAACGGCGGACAATTCTGTCGAAAGGCGATCAAGTCGGGGGTTTGATTAATATCCGTTCCCCACGCTCCGATTGCTACGTGTCCGTCTCGATAAATCGCTACCGTCGCCAGCCCGTCTTGCGGCGGGAGCAGAGTCACTCCATCGGCCATCATTCCATAGCGGCCATGGACTCCGTTGAAGCCGCCGTTAAAGGCCGCGATCAAATTGCTCTGGTCTGCAGGCGGAACCGTTCCAAGGTTCGGGATAGCCAGATCAATACCCGATGGATGAGCTGGCTCGATGGTTCCCGGCATCATGTGGAGCTGAAGCATCGAGAGATCAATGCGCACCAACGCGACGCCTGTATATGATCGTTGCGGATCCAGCATCACTATCGCGCGCGCCATGATAGGAACACCGTTCATGTCCGGACCGTAAGCCTGCCAGTTGATCTGTGGAGGATCGGTGACAACATTATTGGGCATGGGCGTGGCGGTTGGTGTATTTTGGATCGGGGTATTTTGAATCGTGGGTGTACTTTGAATGCTTTGAGCTGATCGCTTTAGAGGAACAGAAGTTGGCACGCTCTGAATCTGCGGTTGGCTTGACCACGCAATCTGAGGCCCGCCGCCATCGAATTGCGAGAGGAACTGGTTTAATGTATCGTGCAGCTGAAAGGATACACTCTCCAGTATGGCAACCGGGGCTGGGCCAACCACTGCGCGCAACAGGTCCGCGATATCTGCGCCAGTCGCCGGAGAAATCGCCGGTACAATCGCGAGAAGAATCAGCAGTGATAATAATATCGTCAGAGTCCCGGAGCTTACAACTATTATCCAAGCGCGCGGCGAACGTTTGTGCTTGCTGTTTTTGACTTGCGGGGCCGAGTTCTGTAATCGAGCCATAAATAAGTTTCCTTCTAAACGCGCGCGGCCCGTGTCAGTGATCGACACGGGCCGCGGCTGTAATGTGAGGTGCATATTACTTTAGACAGATGAGACTGGCATGAAATCTTCTTAACTGATCGTTAGTCTTTATCAGAACTCCATATTCGCAACGAAAAAGAATGGGATAGAATCCATTGGTACATTGAATCCAATCCGTCCATATAGTCGGAAGGCGACGAAAATCCATTAATTGCGTAAAAAACAATCATGTCCATCATCACCGCAAATTTCCTCTCCAAATCCTACGGCGCGGAAGACCTCTTCCGTGACGTTTCCTTTTCGGTGGCAAAAGGCGCGCGCCTAGCCATCGTTGGGCCGAACGGCATCGGCAAGACCACCCTGCTGCGCATCCTGGTCGGACAGGAAGAACCGTCCGCAGGCGCCTTCACGCGCGCCCGAAATTCGCGTCTGGGCTACCTGCCGCAGGAAGCCGACTTCCAAATGGACGGCACGCTCTGGGATGTGTGCCGGTCTGAATTTGCAGATCTGATCCGCCAGCAGGGGGAGCTGGAAAAACTCGAGGCCGAAATGTCTGACCCGTCGAAACGGGAGCAGGCCATGGTCCGGTATGGAGCGCTTCAGCATGACTTCGAGCGGCGCGGCGGCTACGTCTACCAGGTCCGCATCAAGCAGGTGCTGACCGGCCTCGGCTTTGATCCAGCCGATTTCAACCTCTCGCTCGACCATCTCTCCGGCGGACAGCGCACGCGCGCCTATCTGGCCCGACTCCTGCTCTCGAACCCCGACCTGCTCCTGCTCGATGAGCCGACCAACCACCTCGACATCGCGGCGGTCGAATGGCTCGAAGGCTACCTCAGCCAGTGGGACGGCGCAGCCATCATTGTGTCGCATGACCGTTACTTCCTCGACCACACCTGCAACGCCCTGCTCGAAATGGCGGTCAGCGGTTCGGAGTTTTACCGCGGCAATTACAGCACCTACCTGCTCGAACGCGAGAACCGCTGGAACCACCGCGTGGAGGTCTTCGAGTCTGAGCGTGGGAAGCTGCTGAAGGATGTGGAGTACATCAAGAAGAATATTTCTGGGCAGAACGTCCAGCAAGCCAAAGGCAAACTGCGGCGGCTGACGCGCATCGTGCAGGCCATCGAACAGGTGGGCATGGATGCGGTGGTCGGCACGAACTGGTCGCAACTGGATGTGGAAACGACCACCAGCCCGTTCAGCGTGGAAGAAGCCGAGAAACGAGTCCGCTCGCTGCGGCCTCCGCTGCGCGTCACCCCGGACCTGGGCTTGCACCTGCGTTCGACCAGCCGCTCCGGCGATTTGGTGATCCGCACCCGCGACCTCGAAGTGGGCTACCCCGGCAAACTGTTATTCCGCGCCCCGGACATCGAACTGCGCCGCACGGATTGCGCGGCCCTGATCGGCCCGAACGGCGCGGGCAAGTCCACATTCCTGAAGACCATCCTCGGTCAGCTCGAACCGTTGACCGGTGAAGTGACCCTCGGCTCCAGTTTGCACATCGGTTACTTTGCGCAGGCGCATGAGGGTCTCGATCCCGAAAAGGCCGTGCTGGATGAAATCCTGGCGGCCTCACCGGGTATGCTGCCGTATCAGGGACGAGACTATCTCGGCAAGTATCTCTTCTCCGGCGATGACGCTTTCAAAAAGGTGTCCATGCTCTCCGGCGGCGAGCGTGGACGGCTGGCGCTGGCCAAGTTGGCTTTGAGCGACACCAACCTGCTGCTGCTCGACGAACCGACCAACCACCTCGACATCCCTTCGCAGGAAGTCTTGCAAGCGGTACTGGACGCCTACAAAGGCACCATCCTACTCGTGTCGCATGATCGCTATCTGGTGGACGCTCTGGCGACTCAAATCTGGGAGATCAACCCCGACGAGTCGCAGATGAAGGTCTTCAACGGGACGTATTCCCAGATGAAAGAAGAGAGAGAGAAAGAGGCCGCGCGGGCGGAAGGACTCCGCAATGAGGGACTCCGAAATCTGCAGACTTCGGAGAACAACTCAAAAGCGCGGCGACGTGAGTCGTCACAGTCCGCGAAAGAGGAGAGAAAAAAGGTCGCCCAGTTACAGGAACTGGAGAACGCCATCGCCAGCCTTGAAAAGCAATTGGCTGACATCGGCGCGCAGTTGGAGAATCCGCCCGCGGACGCGGGGGAGGTCACGCGGCTGGGCAAGGAATACGCTCGCGTGCAGAGGGAGATGGATGAGAAGCTGGGTGAGTGGGAGAAAATTTCCGAGGTTTGAGCTTAAGCTCTTACGTTGAAAGCGCCAGTTCTTTGACCAACGTTTGCGGCAATGAAATCGGCGAAAATAAACCGCTGGGGAAAAGGTAATCTTCGCCAGACTCGTCAATCACCCGAATCATATTATGATTTTCCGCCTCCTTATCGGGCAATACCTGGTAAATCTTGCGCGGTTCAAGCGAGGCTTCATAGCCGCCGTTTTTGAGACACACAACAAATTGAGGAGATGTTTTGGCAGTCATCATTATTTTCCGAGAATTCGTTTCACTTTAATGTCTCGTTTTCCGATTCCATGAGCTTCATACCAATGAATTTCAGCGAGGAAAACCGTATTATCCGGAAAGCGGACCATCGCTAAACCTTTGAGTTTACGCCAGCGGCCTTTACCATATTTTCTCTGCAATCTATCCAATTCGCGAATGGAACGGCCGACAGCAATCGTCTCAATTTCCGTGATCTCACTGGTGATCTCGATTTCATCAGACCGCATGGCATTCTTAATTATACTCTGGGTTAAGGCCTGACAATTTTTCAAAAACAACCTAACGCTTGCATCAAACGCCATAACGTGACATAGGTTGTCCAACCAACGACATGCCCAAAGTGCTATACTGGTTAGGGGTAGGGGACTTCGGTTTTGATCTGAAAGGAGTGGCATATGTCCTGGAAGGATCAACTAAGAGGCGACTCTCGTCGTGGCTGCTGGAGTCCGAGAACCTGGGCGTGCGTTACCTCGCCTTGCGAGACCTGGTCGGCCTCCCGGCGGAGGATCGAGAACTGCTCTCAGCGCGCAAGGCCGCTCACAAAGTGGGACAGATCGCGGTCATCTTGTCCAACATGGAGAAAGAGGGATACTGGGTCAAGCCGGGTCCGGGATACAACCCAAAGTACAGTTCGACCGCCTGGTCCATTATTTTGCTGGCCCAGTTGGGCGCGTCGCCGGCCAGAGACCAACGGATCGAGCAGGCTTGCAAATATCTGCTGGATCATATGGCTGAAGGCGGTCAATTCACCACGAGTTCGTCCGGGGCGCCTTCCGGCACCGTGGATTGTCTCCAGGGCAATCTTTGCTGGTCGCTGATGGAGATGGGGGTCGACGATCCGCGCCTGAAAAAAGCCTATGAATGGATGGCACGCACGGTCACGGGCGATGGCATCGCCCCGATGGAAGATAGGGACGCACCGGTCCGCTATTACGCCTACAAGTGCGGACCGAACTTTGCCTGCGGGGTCAACAATAAATCAGCCTGTGCCTGGGGGGGATGCAAGGTCATGCTGGCGTTCAGCCGGTGGCCTGTCCAAAGACGGACCGCGCTCATCAAGAAGGCCATCCAGCGGGGAGCGGAGTTCTTCTTCAGCGTTGATCCCGCAACTGCAAATTACCCGACTCGACTTGGAGACAAGCCGAGCCGTAACTGGTGGAAGTTTGGCTTTCCCGTATTCTATATCACCGACCTGTTGCAACTGGCCGAAGCGCTGGTCGGGCTGGGATACGGCCAGGATCCCCGCCTCGCCAACACCCTCGACCTGATCCGCGACAAGCAGGATGAGAAAGGCCGTTGGCTCTTGGAATACGATTACACCGGCAAAATGTGGGTGGATTTCGGGAAAAAGAAAGCGCCCAACAAATGGGTCACATTGAGGGCGTTGAGAGTGCTCAAAGCGGTTGGTTGAAGGTTCAGGCAACTATTTTATAAAATCCAGCAAATAGCGGTTGACCTCGTCAGCCTCGTCACGCTGCACCCAATGGGTCGCGTCCGGGAACAGCACCAGCCGCCCGTCATCACAATAATCCATGCTCGGACGCGCCATCCGGTGGGTGAGGGCTACGTCCTTCATGCCCCACAGCATCAACGTGGGCACGCACACACGCGGATTTTCCGGCATCGGCAGGCGGCGCCTCATGAGCGCACGATACCAGTTGATCATGGCAGTCATTGCGCCGGGTTGCGACCAGGCCTTTTTATATTCAACGACATCTTCATTTGTAAAAGTATGGATCTTGCCGCTGCCCCGCAAAGCACGTTCCGCGCCGCGCCAATCATCGGCGCGCATACCAGCCTCGGGGAACCACGGCAACTGGAATAAGAACGCGTACCACGAGCGGCGGATCTGTTCCGGGTCACGCTGCACAAAGCGGCCCATGACCGCGGGATGCGGCACGTTGAGGATACCCAACCGCTGCACACGTTCGGGTTTCCAAATCGCCAGCGCCCAGGCCACCATCGCCCCCCAATCGTGTCCAACCAGGGTGACCTTTTCATAATGCAAGGCATCCATCAGGCCAATGACATCCTGAGCCAGCGCATCCAGGCGATAGGCCTTCACACCTTTTGGCTTGTCGCTCAAGTTGTAGCCGCGCTGGTCAGGGACGATCACCCGATGGCCCGCTTCCGCCAGTGCAGGGATCTGTTTGATCCATCCACGCCAAAACTCTGGAAAACCATGTAACAGCAGGACCGGCTTGCCTCCTTGTGGTCCCGCCTGTACCACATGCAGGCGAATACCATTTGTCTCAATATACGTTTCTTCGAAATTCATCCTTTAGCCTCAGGGCGTGGATTTTATCAGAGAATATGGATTGGGCACTTAATACGACCCCTGGAAGTAGGTCTGGATCAAGTCCGAAATGTCCGCCGAAGTGTCCTTCCGCAGCGTGGCAAAAAAGTCGAAGGTGGTGACGCGGGAGCGGCTGTAGGTCGCGGCGTAATCCTTTAGGAAGCGGTAAAAGTCATCATCGCCCATGCGGACGTTGAGGTCGCGCAGGAAACTGGCTCCATCCATGTAAACCGCGCTGACGTAGGTCTGGAAGTTCGCCATCTGGTAGACGGAAGAATCCACCCAACCGTTCGCGCCAAAATAATTGACGCGGAAGTTCCACCACCAGTCGCCATAGGTAGGATGGTTGAACTTGTAAAAAATATTTTCGCTGTAGGTCGCCATGGCTTCGTCCAGCCAGGGCTCGATGGCCTGGTCGTTCCCCACCAAGCCGAACCACCACTGGTGCGCGATCTCGTGGACGCCGATACTGATCAGGTTGCTCTTGGCCGAGCCGCCGTACTCCGCGAAAAACTTCGTAGACAGGAACACCAACCCATCATATTCCTGGCCGTCGGGCACATCGGCCTGCACCACGCTCAGGCTGTCGTAGGGATACGGTGCGAACTTGACAGCATACAACGCGACGGCCTGGACCGCGGCGTTCAACATTCCCTGCGCCGCGCCGTCATATCCATCCAGATAATAGACCCGGATCACCGCCGACCCGACAGCCGATTCCACGAACTGGAAGCGATCACTGGCCGACAGGACGAAGGTGCGCGCCCCGTACAGGCGATAGCGCGTCCACTCGCCGTTGGCCTCGGCTGGCGCGCTGGCCGCCACCACCACCGATGGATCGTTGACCTTGAGATTGACCTCGAAGTCCGATGAGTCATAGACAAGGTATTCACCGAACGCCCACGGATCGTGCAGCACCCAGGCGCCATTGACGAACGGGACAATGAACGGATACCAATCCGAAAGATTGACCTGATAGCCGAGGTAGCCAAATGTCTTTTCGTAATGCTTGGGCGGGATGTTCAACGTAAAGTTGAGCGCCAACGTGGTCGAGCTGCCCGGCTGAAGCGGCTGGGGCAGGCTGATGCTCATGCGATGACCGGTCAGATCATAAGAGGTCAGGGTCACGTTATCCTGGCCCAATGCGTTGAGCACAAAAGCACCCTGCGAGAGGTTCGGCTCGACCGCCAGCACGATCTCGCTCAACGATTGGCCGGTGGTGTTGGAGTAGCGGATGGTCTCGTCAGCAGTGAGGCTTCGGCCTGCATAGTCAAGGTTGACGTAGAAAGTGTATTGAGTGCGGCCCGTGGCGGGCGGTGTATCCGTGGTTGGCGGAGGCGTCTCGCTGGGAGGTACCAGGGTGGGCGAGGGAAGCGGAGTATCGCTGGGCGAGGCCGGCTGGAACGGAGTCGGGGTGGCGCTGGCGTTTGGGTCCACGGTCACCAGGCTGAGGGGCGGAGGAGGCGGGTCGGTCATGGCGGCCTGGGCCGGCGTGCAGGCGGTCAACAAAAGCAGGAGCAGGAAACAAGCCGGGAGGCGCATCCCATGACGCGCGGAGGATGAAGGGCGGCGCATGTTAGTAGGTGTTTTGGAAATATTTGCGGACGAGGTCGGAGTAGTCCGTTTTGGTGTGCAAAGCCAGGATGCGGAAGAAATCTGTTGCGGTGGCAATTTTGCCGTTTTCCTGCTGGAGATAATCCCGGAGGAATGCAAAGAAGGCATCGTCGCCGATCCGTTGGCGCAAGTCTTCCAGGAAGTGCGCGCCGCGGAAATAGACCGCGTTGGTATAAGGCCGGAAGCCGCCGCCCGCATAGATGGGAATATCCACGAAGCCTCCTGGCTGGTAGAAGTCAATGCGATAGGCCCACCACTGGCTTACAAGGTTTGGATACGCGTTTTCATAAAAGATGCGCTCGCTGTATGTGGCCAGAGCCTCGTCCAGCCAGGGCTGCTCGGCCTGGTCGTTCCCCACCTGCTCGAACCACCATTGGTGGGCAGTCTCGTGCGCGGCCACAAAGATCAG
>JAKANW010000095.1 GCA_021823555.1 Chloroflexota bacterium | reverse complement strand
TGATGTTCTATTACGTGGGCGTCATGAGTTGGGACATCCACGTCATATCGGGCATGCTCGCGATTGCGCTGATGTTTGTCCATGCCATTTGGGCAACGGTGGTGCTTATCCGCAAGGATGAGAAGATGATCGTCAGTTTTCACAAGTTCAGCATTTTCGTGTGGGTCACTTGGTTGGTCCCCTACTCCAGCCCAATGGTATTCCGGATAGTGGAAAGATAGCCCGATACAAACCTGACATATCTCCACGAGAGTCCGGTTAATCTCGGCCGGTGTCTCCGCAAAGGGTCTGATTAACCAAGTGCGCATGAGACATGTCAGGTTTTCGACGTCTACTTTCCGATAATGATCCTCTCTGGATCGACCTCTTCCCGCAAAATCCGCAATTCCTCGTCGCTCGGTTCACGCGTGACTTGGAGCGGCTCGGCAAACTCTATTTCGAATCCCGTGTTCTGAACCACATCCAATTTCGTCACACCGGGGTGCAGACTCTCGACCGTCATGCGCTTGGAGAGCGCGTCGTAGCCCATCAACGCCAGCGTGGAAATGACCTTGTACGGCCCGCTGCCCGCCGGAAGTCCCGCGGCTTCGCGCGCGCCGGGGCCGGTCAAATAGCCGGGCGTGGTCAGGAAGTCGAGGCGTTCCACGAAGCGGCGTTTGTCATGCGGGGTGATCACCAGCGTCTTCCAGCACAACGAGGCCAGGTCGTTTGCGCCGCCGCTGCCCGGCAAGCGCACTTTGGGATGATCGTAATCATTGCCGATCATGGTGGTATTGATGTTGCCATACATGTCGATCTGCGCGCCGCCCAAGAAAGTGTAATCCACCAACCCGCGTTGACAAGACTCCATGATCTCGTCCATACTGCTGTGGAGCAGAGCGCGCGTCTGCGTGTACGAGTCCGCCACAGAGATGGGGAGTCGCACCAATTCGGGTGCGGCGCTGCCCGCCTCGAACATGACTACGAGGTGCGGCGCGGTCGTCTTTTGCGCCAGCATGGCCGCGGCCAACGGCATGCCCGTGCCGATCACCGCCGTCCGCCCATCCTCGAGTTGACGCGCCGCCACACAGACCATCAATTCCATCAGGTTGTAACGTCCGTTAGAGGGGGTCATTGCGCGCCTCCACGTTTGAGCGGCTCGAGCTCGCACAATTCATTCATGCGTTTCTCGCCGCCTTTGAGTTCCAAGTATTCGCTGAAATCGCGCGTGCCATAAATGTACTTGTCCATGAAAGCTTGCAGCGTGAACAAATCTTTTTCGGCCTCCATCCACTCGGCCAAATGCGGCTCGTCGGAAAAATATTCGTAGGGCATGTTGCCGGGATAACTGCCATAGCGCACTTCGCAGACCGCGTCCACCAGCCAATAGGGGATGAAGGTCTGACACGGGTTGGAGCGAATTGAGTCGGTGGGGACGATCCGCTCGGTGGTCAGGATGAGGCGTTTGCAGGCGCGCGCCAGGTCGTAGTCCGCGATGCCGATTCCGTCCACCTGCGCGTTGCCGTAGATGTCGGCCCGATGGACATGGATCACGCCCACATCTGGGAAGAGCGCCGGGACGGCGAGCAGGGTTTGCCCGGTGAAGGGACATTGAATCTCCTTTGCCGCACTGCGCGTGAACGTGTCTGTACCAAGCACAGAGCGCGCCGGCAAGAACGGAACGCCCATTGCCGCGGCTTTGTAGCGCCAGCCGAGCGTGGCATTGCTCCATTCGGTCATGCGCACCGCTCCGCTTTCGAGATAGCGCCGCGCGTTGGGCGAAAGTCCGCGCCGCTCCAACCCGACCACGTAGGCGATGTCGCAGCGGTCGAAACATTTACCCGCCGCGAGAATCTGAAAATCGTGGGTGGCGGTGTGACCAGAAAATCCCAGTCCCGTGATCTTGTGCCGGACGATCTCATGCAAAACGGCGGTCGAGATGCGCACGCCCCCAAATCCACCCGAAGCGAAGTAGTCCCCGTTGTGGATAAAACGGCTGACGGCCTCGCTCACCGTCATACGTTTGTCAGTCATGGCGCGCGATTTGCCTGCAAAGAATTCCCGCGCCGCGTCCACATCGGGAGGAGAGAACAATTCCCCTTGCGAAGCGACTTGCTCCAATCCGATCATGTGCCCTCCGGTTCTACGAAGTGCACCTCCAAGAAGCTCTCCTTTGGCATTTATAGTGTAGTATCACACAGGGTAAAATTCAAGTACTCATCCACTATGATTCTATATTGCTGAATATGACAAACAAAATCGAACTCACTCGCCGAAAAACGGCCGCTCTCAGATTCCCGCTTCACGGCTGGATCGGCCTCGGGCTGACCTTGCTCTTCTGGATTCTGAATTGGGGTTTGACCGGTCCACGCACGCATTGGGGCTTCTTTCCGCTCTGGCTGGGCTACGTGCTCACGGTAGATGGCCTGGTTCACCGGCGCACCGGGGCTTCCCTGTTGACGCGCAATTGGCGCAAATTCATCGGCCTGTTCCTCGTCTCCGCACCCGTGTGGTGGATTTTTGAACTGCTCAATGTCCGCACCCAAAATTGGGTCTACATCGGCGCGGACGTTTTCACCCCACTTCAATACGCCTTCTGGACGACCCTCAGCTTCACCACCGTCATCCCAGCGGTCTTCGAAAGCGCGGAATTTATCGCCAGCTTTGACTTCCTCAAACGCCTCGGACGCGGCCCGGTCATTGGCACGAACAAAGTGACGACCGTCTCTTTCTTCGCCCTTGGCTGGATCATGCTCGCCCTGCTTTGGCTCTGGCCCCAAATTTTCTTCCCATTCATCTGGTTCGCGGTGTACTTCATCATTGAACCGGTCAACGTTTGGCTGGATAATCCCTCGCTGGCGCAATGGACCGCCAAAGGCGACTGGCGTCCAGTGGTGGCGCTTTGGCTGGGAGTGCTACAAACCGCCTTCTTCTGGGAAATGTGGAATTATTTCTCGTACCCCAAATGGGTTTATCACGTCCCGTGGGGCAATTGGCTGCATATCTTCGAAATGCCCCTGCTCGGTTACGGCGGCTACCTGCCCTTCGCCCTCGAACTCTACGCCGTCTATCACCTGGTCATGGGATTGTTCGGCGATAAGACGGGCAAATATGTCAAAATCATGCCGGAATAAAGGGTTGGGATCTTCTTTAAGATCAATCCGCTAATCTCCGCAGATCCGCGTGAATTTTTGACCATTCGCGAAATTAGCGTAGATTAGCAAATTCACCAAAATTCAAGACGCCTTAATACAAAGAAAGGGATGCCGGCTCGCTGCGCATCCCTTTCCGCCATTTCCGGTACGGTCAATCGCCGTGGCTGAGATAGGCTTCCAGCATCAACAAATTCTTCTCACCCGCGCGCTGAACCACTGCGAGATAAGTTTCCATCGAAGAGACCTCCTCCACTTGTTCCGCCACAAACCACTGCAGGAAGTTGTGCGAAGCATAATCCTTCTCTTGCACGGCCAAATCCACCATGGCGTAGATCTGACCGGTCACTTCCTTCTCCCACGCCACAGCCATCTGAAAAGCGGCCTCTGCCGAGGCGATATCATACTTTGGCGCAGGGATGGCCGGAATACTCACCGACGCAGCGACATCGTTCAAATAGTGGAAAAACTTCATGGCATGTTCGCGTTCCTCTTCCGCCTGCTTCTCGAACAGCTTCGCCAATTTCTTCAGAGCCTGCCCTTCAAAATAGGCGGCGATCTGAAGATATTGATTCGACGCGCCCAGCTCATTGCCAACCTGGGCATTCATCAAGTCGCTCATCGCTTTGCTGATTTGCATGGGAATCTCCTTTCGAAAAATCTTAAATTCCTTGTAGCACAGCTTACTTCAGCTGTCCCACCGCGGTCTGCGCGGCAGTATCGGCAGTGACACCGCGCAGCACATCGGCCTGCGCCTGCTGCAACACCGGCAAGATCGCCGTCAACACATCGTCCGAAGGCATCACCCGCGCGTTTTGAAGCACCGCGTCCCACCGCGGGTCCGAGCGCGGCGGCAGGAACCCGATGGAATCATCCCAGCTGTGGATGAAATCATCCGCGGTCAGCCAATCGGCCAATTCCACCGCCAACCTCTGCCGGCTGACATCCAAACTCGCAACCGCCCACGCCCAACCGGTGACCAACGTGGCGGGCGTATCCTCGAACCCGGGCAGCGCCTCTACCTGAACCCCTGCCTGCTTCCGGGCCAACAATCCGGTGGCCCACCCCACCGCAAATCCACCTCCCTGCCTCTGCAACGACTGCCACGCCAGATCATCCGACTCCACCGGCATGAGAATTGTTTTCTGCTCAAACAAGGCCAGCGCGCGTGTTAGCGTAGCTTTATCCAGGGCCGGCTTACCCTGATCATTGACCAGGGTGCCGCCCGCGGCCAGGTAAAGCGCCAACAGAAGATGCGCGTCATTGACGTTGAACGCCAGCGGACCGGCACCTGTTACATCCATCCAACTCTGGACTGAGTCCCGCCCGCTGGAACCCAACACCAACGCATCCAGAGCAAATGGAAAGCCATAGCTCACATTTTGCACATGGCTAAGCGCACGGGCCGATTGGGACCATCCGGGTATTTCGAGGGCAGCGGTCAACCCATCGATAGGCTGGATCACGCTGGATTGGGCCGCTTGCACCAGGTCCGTGCGGGACAGGGCCACCAGGTCCGGCAACGCGGCGGGCGCGGCGGCATAGGCCAAGGTTAGCGATTCGAACGCGCTGGCCGGGCCGGTCTCCTCCTTGATGCGCACATCGATCTGCAGGCCCGAATGTACCTGCGAAAACGCGTCCAGGCGCGCCTGTAACAGTGGATTGTGGGCAGGGTTGAAACGCGGCGGCAGCCAAATGTGCAAAACACTTGGCGGCAAATGCGGCGTAGATGTGGATGTGGGTAGAAGGGTGGTTGCAGTGGGAAGCGAGGGAGGCGGGGTCGCGCTGGGAAGCAGGCTGACGCGTCCACAAGCCGCGAGCAGGCTAATCGTCAGAATCGAAGCGAGAAGAATTCGGGCTTTCATCTATAGGTCGGTGGACCGCAGGAGGGCCATCAAAAGCCGGGCTGCGTCCTGCAAGTCCTGATAGTCTACCATCTCCGAGGGAGAATGGAGGTTGCGAATCGGAACGGACAATCCGCCGGCCCGCGCGCCCGCACCGGCAATCTGCATGGCGTGCGCGTCGGTGCTGGCGGCCTCGGCGGTCTCGAATTGGTGCGGGATGTGATTCTTTTCAGCGAGGCGCGTCATCACGTCCACGAGATGCGGGTCGGCGACCATGCCGGAATCTTTGACCGTGATGGCCGGCCCGTGTCCAAGTGCAATTGGATTGCGGTCGCTGGCATTGGGCGTGTCGCTGGCGGAGCAAACATCGAGGGCGAGGGCAATCTCAGGGTCGAGGCCGAATGCCGCTGGTCCCGCACCGTGCGCCCCAACTTCCCCTTGCACGGTAAAGACAAAATCAATCTCATGCGGCGTGGATGAAAGTGTACGCAGGGTTTCGATGAGCAGCGCCACGCCAAGGCGGTCATCGAAGGCTTTGGAAAGCACCCGATCGCCGAGATCGAAAAAAGTGGAGTCGTACACGGCCGCGTCGCCCACCTTGACCGGCGAGTTTTTGGCGCCGGCCGCACCGGTGTCAATGAAATATTTGTCGATGCCGGGAGCGCGGTCTTTTTGCTCGGCGGCGCGTTCGAGGCCGATCACACCGCGTGCGCCGTTGAGAAATCTTACGCGCGTGCCCACGCGGCGATGCAGAGCCAGCCCGCCCAATGCGCTGAAGCGGGCAAAGCCCTTGGCGTCCACGTGCGAGACGACCAGCCCGATTTCGTCGAGATGTGCGGCCAGCAGGATGCGCCTTCCCTTGGTGGATTGGCGTCCCTTGCGGGCGATCAGGTTGCCCAGCGCGTCCACACGGACCTCGTCGGCGTGCGGCTGAATCATTTGTTGGACGATGGTGCGAAGTTCGTCTTCTTTGCCCGAGGGGGCGGCAGTTTCGGTGAGGGTGCGGAGGAGAGATTTCATAATCAAGGCTGATGAAGGATGAAGTTTCGTAATACGCGTCTTGCTATTCACAGATTTACTTCCTCGCCAACTTTGAAAACCTGTTTGCCATCGCGCGTGAAACGCGAGACGGTTTGGCGTCCCATCACCTGCCACGCTTCGCGTCCGGCGAGCGTGCCGACCAGCGCGGTCTCCTCGTCCACGCCGAGCATAGACTCACCCGGCTTCAAACGGTGTGCGAGAACAGAGACGAACGGCTTCCAAACGCCGGGAATGGCGTCAAAGTGCGGCAGGATGAAGTTGACCGGCACCACGCCGAAGCCTTCGAGCGTGCCAAATCCCACGCGGCGAAAATCGGGCATGGCCTGACCGAGAATCATCGCACCGGCCGAGCATCCGGCGTAGACCGCGCCGCGCTCCCAGGCTTTTTGTGCGGCGGTCCAGGCGCGGCTGCCACGCATGGTTTGAAAGAGATGGTTTGGATTGCCGCCAGAAAAATAGATCAAGTTGGCAGATTCGAGGATTGGCTCATACTGCGGATCATCGGCGGAGGCGCGGTCAATGATGGGTAGGGCGGTCACGTCCGCGCCAAGGTGGCGGAAGTGTTCCACGCCCATGCGCATCCAACGTCCCCACGATGCCTCACCCTCCTGCCCGGCCGCAGTCGGCAGGCAGACGACACACGGCGTGCGCCCGTCTGCGCCGCAGTGGGCGAGCAAATATTTGTCCACCCCATCCATCACGGGGAGATATTCACCGGAGCCAACCAGAGCAATCAAGCCATTCATGGGTCACCTGTAAATTAAAGGATGAGGGCGGAAGGATGAAAGCTGAAAACTGCGTCGTTCAAGCACACCTTCAAAATTTTTCATCGTTTCAGCGCCGCAGAGCTAAGACGCTCCAAACCGGCGTGGAGCAAGCACAACGTGTTTTGCCAATCGTCCACGCGGCACAAAGAGATGGGCGAGTGAGTGTATCGGTGCGGCACGGAGATCGAAAGCACAGGGATGCCGGCCAGGCGTTGGTGCATTGCGCCAGCATCCGTGCCGCCGCCGCCCGGCTGACGGATTTGGTACGGGATGCCCGTCTCCTGCCCGGTCCGCTCGAAGTGACGCACCAAGCGCGGATCATCAAGAGTGGTCGAATTGGCAATGTAAATGGCGGGACCGAGTCCCAGCTTCGTATTATAGACCGTATTCTCGCGCCCGTCGGCAGAGGGCAAGTCACGCGCGGGCGTGGAATCCAACGCAATGGCAATATCGGGCGCAAAGGCGTGGGTGGCCGGCCCCGCGCCGCGCAGGCCAACCTCCTCCTGAACGGTGAACGCCAACAGCAGGTCAATGTTGGCCGGCGCGTGCTTGAGCAGTTCGATCAGGGTCGCCACACCGATGCGGTCGTCAATGGCCTTGGAAAAGATCGAAGGCCCGACGCGTCGGAAGCGCGTGGCAAACGCGGCGCGGTCGCCCACCTTAACATTCGCGCCGGCCGCGCCGAGGTCGAGCCGCAACGCGTCGAGCGGGATGGGTCTCGTCTCGTCGCCGTCCTCCATCAGATGGATCGGGCGCGTCCCGATCACCGCCGGAAGATGCTCCTTACCCACCAGCATGACCTTCCCCACCAGATGACTCGGGTCAATGCCGCCGACGACCGCGAAACGATATGCGCCTTCGCCCTCGTCGGATACCACCATCAAGCCAACTTCGTCCATGTGCGAAGCCAACATGACCTTGAGCCGGTTCCGGCCCGACCCGCGCTTGGTCACCAGCACACTGCCTAGCGCGTCCACACGGACCTCGTCCGCGTAAGGCGTGACCGCGGCAAGGACAATTTTGCGCACCTCACCTTCGTCACCAGAGACGGCGACCGCGTTGCAAAGGCGTTCGAGCAATTTGAGTTGGGGAGAACGAATGGTAAGAGCAGTCATCAGTAATTATTGATCCGGCACGAGCACAACGAAATCGTCATCCTCGAATGTAGCGAGGACTTTGTAATTGCGCAGTAGTGGAACGCTGACACGTTTGAGCCAGGCGTTGTTTTCCTCGCTGAAGGCCGAGTCGACAGTGCGGACCTGGCCGGGCGGAATCGGTGCGATGATCATATCGTATTTGTGCGCGGCAACATCCGCTTGAAATTGATCGATCATCGGGCGGTAGTTGGTGATGGCAAATTCCATCAGGTTGATATTGTCATATTCGGGGAGGAGCGGCACGCCGGTAATGAGACCGTAGGTCAACAAGTGGCGCTGGGTAATGAAAAGCACCGATCCGCCATTCGCGGTGGTCTGGCTCACCAATCCCTGCAATTTGGCGAGGGAGGCAGTGTGACGGTCAAGGGAGGGCAGG
>JAKANW010000094.1 GCA_021823555.1 Chloroflexota bacterium | reverse complement strand
AGTCCCTACAGCCCCACCGCGCAGGAGCCTGCCAACAGTTACCAAAAACCGAACGCCACCCATTGGTTCGGAACGGACGAACTGGGACGCGACAACTTCACCCGCATTTTGTACGGCGGACGCGTCTCGCTGACGGTGGGCCTGGTCTCCACCTTCCTTTCGATTGCCCTTGGCGTGCTGGTTGGCGCGCTCTCCGGATATTTCGGCGGCTGGCTCGATGCGGTCCTCATGCGCATCACCGACGCCTTCCTCACCTTTCCCACCATCTTCGTGCTGATTCTTTTGGGCGCGTTCCTGCGCGAGCAACCCTACCCTTGGCTAAAAAACAGCGTGCTGGTGGTGATCATCATCATCGGCGCGCTGTCGTGGATGTGGCCGGCGCGCCTGGTCCGCAGTCTGTTCCTGGTCCTGCGCGAGCGGGAGTTCGTCAATGCCACACGCGCACTCGGCGGCAGTGACGTGCACATCATCCTGCGCCACGTTCTGCCCAATTGCATTGGTCCCATTCTCGTGAGCATGACACTGCAAATGGCGGCGGCCATTATCACTGAATCAGGCCTGAGCTATTTGGGTTTCGGCGTCCAGCCGCCTACGCCCACTTGGGGCAGTATCCTGTCCACAGCGCAGACGCATGTGTTCATCGCGCCCTGGCTGGCGTTCTATCCCGGACTAATGATCTTCATCACCGTCATGGCGATCAATTACATCGGCGACGGCCTGCGCGATGCCTTTGACCCCTATGTGATCCACACCGGAAAATAATTCCGGCGATTTACCAAAGAAGGAGAATGCCAATGAAAGTCAAGTTGTTGACCTTGTTCATCCTGCTGGGAATCCTGCTCAGCGCCTGCGGCGGGAGCGGGACGCCGACTCAACCTCAAGCTCCGGCTCCGACCCAAGCCGCGAGCGAGGGCGCGCCAGCCGCGACCTCAGCACCCGCCAAAAGTTCCGGCGGAACCGTGGTGCTGATCATTCCCGAAGAACCGACCACCCTCAACTACTTCGCCGCCGACGCGGCCATCGTCCGCCAGGTGGCTGAAGCCACCGACATGACCGGGCTCGACACCATTGACCAGAACGGCGAGTACCAACCCGTGCTGGCTACCGAACTACCCACGCTCGATAATGGCGGATTGTCCAAGGACTATCTCACCGTCACCTGGCATCTCAAGCCAGACCTGAAATGGTCTGACGGTCAGCCGCTCACCTCCGATGATATCAAGTTCACCTGGGAAGTGCTCTCCAATTCCAACTCCGGCGCGCTGGCTGGCACAGGCGGTTTTAACCTGATTACGTCGGTGGATACACCCGACTCCACCACCGCTGTGCTCACCTACTCCAGCCCCTACCCGGCCTACCTTAATCAATTTGCCTATGGCCTCCTGCCGCGCCATGCCACCGGCAAACCCGAAGACATGACCAATTGGGATTGGGACCGCCAGCCGGTCGGTGCGGGACCCTACGTGGTCTCAGATTGGCAGTCGGGCCAGAGCATCACGATGACCAAGAATCCGTACTACTTCGAGCCGGGCAAACCCTACATCGACCAATTGGTTTTCCGCATCGTCCCCGAACCCGCCGCGCAGACCGCCATGATGATGCAGGGCGAAGCGCAAGTGCATCTCTGGCCAGGCGAGGTGGAGAGTGAATACAATAACCTGCTCAAGGGCAAGGCCGCGCAGGTGCTCGTGCCGGGCATCTGGAATATGGCGATCGACTTCAACCTCAGCGCACCCTTCGACGGCGATCCCGGCCCCACACCGCCGCATCCCATTTTGGGCGACCTGCGCGTGCGCCAGGCTATCGCCTCCGCCATTGACTACGACACGCTGGTCCACGATGTTTTAAAGGACAGCGTGTACCCATCCACCAATCCGTTCGAGTACGGCTGGGCCAAGTGTGATGTGGCGCGTCCATTTCCGTATGACCCGGACAAGGCCAAACAATTGCTGGATGAGGCCGGCTGGGTAGTCGGCTCGGATGGCATTCGCGTGGCAAAGGGCGCCAAGTACGCCAAGGACGGGACGCGTCTCTCGCTGGAACTTCAAGGCTACACCAACTTCGATCCGCTCCAGCAGACCGAGGAATTCATTGTGGAAAACCTGAAAGCCGTGGGCATCGAAGCGCGCATCCAGAACTATGATTTCTCAATCATTTTTGGCACCTATGCCGACAAATCCCCGCGCATGATCGGCGATTACGATATGTTGATCTTCGATCGCGGCTTCGGCATTGACCCGCAGGAATATGTCTCGGACGCCTATCGCTCCAACAACATCCCCAGCGAGAGTAATCCCAACGGTGCGAACTACTTCCGCTGGGTCAACCCCACCGTAGATGAATTGCTGCAAACTGCCGGTTCCAACTTCGACCAGGCCACTCGCAAGGATGCCTATTGCAAGATCGCCGCGCAGGTCAACACTGATCTGCCGCAGGTGTACCTGTACCTCTTCCAGGATGGCTACGGTTTCGCCGACAATCTCACCGGTTACACCGTCAGCACTTGGGGGAGCATGACCTGGGGTGTCCAGAATTGGAAATACAAATAACGGCTCGCAAGTGTCCGAAAATCAAAGTGCTTCCCGCGGAATGGGAAGCACTTTGATTATTCATGGAATCGCATCAAGCATAGCTATACGCAAAACACGCTTTCTCTCTTATTGGATGCAGAGGAACACCGAAAAACGCTGATCGTTCTTCCGTAAATCAGCGTTTTTCAGCATCCAGAAAGCCGCCTTTTGAGCAAAGAGTTTCACATTGGGAAAACATATGACCGGGATAGATCCCCGCGTTAAGCATTTTTGGGCAAGCCGTGTATATTCGCGTTGCGATCTGATTCGGCAAAATCAGACAACAGGATCAAGGCCGTTGCGACCGAGCCGCCAGGGTTTTTCCACTTGTGCCGCAGGCGCGCCGCAAAAAGCAAACTATCACCCGGCTCCAAGGTAAAGGTTTGACTTTCCACCTGGTATTCCAAAACGCCGCGCAGGCAAAATACAAACTCATGGCCGGTGTGCACCATAGAATGCGGACCGCTACCGCCGCCATTCTCCAGGGTCAAGATGAAGGGCATCACCCGTCCAATGAAATTCTCCCCGCCCAAGTTCTCCCACACCCCGCGCTGGAAGGGAACACGCGGCCGCTCATCCGATTTCACGAACACGACGGGTTGAAGTTCCTTCGGCGCGCCGAAGAATGCCGTAATATCCACGCCCAGCGCGTCCGCCAATTTATATAAGGTGCTGACCGAAGGGCTGGTCTTGCCGCGTTCAATCATACTTAAGGCGTTGGCCGAAAGTCCGCTTTTGGTTGCCAAGCCGCGCATGGAGATATGATTCTCTTCACGCAGTTCGCGCAACCGGTCTCCCACATTGACTGAAATTGCATTCCGTTGGAAAGTGTCCATCTTGGCTCCTATTCTTCACATACGTATCGAATTCGAACCGCTAAGGCTATCCAATACCTTGCAAGGCGGCATGATCAGTCTCACCCCTTGACTGTATCACAAACTCCCAAAATTGCGCCCGGGCGCGACTCAAGGGAAGGCGCCGATTACAAACCAGATAAATATTGCGGGTCAGTTCCATACCTTCAACGGCCACTTCCACCACACGGCCCAAGGCGATCCCGCGGGCGGCCGCCAGGCGGGAAGTGAACGCCACACCCAACCCTTCTTCCACGGCAATCTCGATCGCTTCGGCATTTCCAAGCACCATGGCCACATTGAGCATGTCTGGGAAAATATCATGCGCGTGCAGGCCGTCCATCAACACAGCGCGCGTCCCGGCAGCTTCCTCCCGCAAGATCATCGGCTCATCCAGCAGGTCGTCTGGGTAGATTTTTCGATATTGCGCCCAACGGTGATTGGCAGGTGCGATCAAGATCACATTATCCCTGAAAAAATCCTGGTATACCAAGTCGGGATGTTCGATGAGTTTGCTCGAAACTCCGAGGCAGATTTGCCCCGTGAGAAGTTTATTGATCACTGATTCCCGGCTGGCAACCAGCACATTGATCTGCACCCGTGGAAAGTCGCGGCGGAAGCGGGCAATCATGCCCGGCAAAAGATATTTGCCCGAAGCGGTGGAACATCCAACGGGGATCTCCCCCACCACATCCTCCTGTACGGAGAGCATGGTCTGTTCCACGCGCTGCGCCGAGGTGAGCAATTCACGCGCCATTGGGACGAGGAACTGCCCCCCCTCAGTCAAAAGGGCGCTTCGCCCCTGACGATCAAACAAGGACGCGCCCAGTTGTCGCTCCAAGCTTTGAATGGTCTGGCTGACCGCCGGCTGGGACAGGTGCAATTGCCGCCCGGCCTCGCTAAAACTGCCGTACTCCACCACTGAGAGAAAGACTTGGAGTGCATTTAAGTCCAACATAATCCTCCTTATTTGACCACGTTCAAATGAAGGGAGATTATATCTGAATTCAGGGATTAAAAAACTCATTGGGGATTTTCGTGTGCGTGCAAAGGTTATCAGCGCGGATTGCAAAACCCGATGATTTTGCTCGAAAGCCAGGAGACTTTCGACTCCGTACCTGACATGGTTTGCGTACGCACAAATTTCCATCACATACCGGCAGTTCTGTCAGCACGCGGTCCTGGCATCCCAGAGGCCCATAAAAAGTCGCTGCCCGTGAAGAAACTTCACGGGCAGCGTAAGATCGAACTCCGATGCAATTACTTTCCAAAGGGCAGACCATCAGCCACCCAGGTATTCGTACCTCCGAAAATGCTGTTGGAAGTGTAACCGAGCATGCGCAGCGCCATCGTTGCAATCGCGCCACGATGACCAGCCGAGCAGACCGTGATAATCTGTGCGGTCTTGTCTGCTGGAAGTTTGGTCATATCCTTCAATATATCGTTGATGGGAATATTTACTGAGCCCTTGATGGAACCGGCTTTGAATTCGTCGGCGGTACGCACGTCAATTACAACCGGCGGGTTGGCCGAACCCAAGGCAGCCAGAACATCCGTATCCTTGATGCCGTCGAAGTTATCTGGCAGGCCGGAGAGGAAGGTGTTCAAATCGGCCAGGCGCAATGGGTCAACAGTGGCAGCCGCACCAGCAACAGGGTCTGCCATTTTCCCCTTTTCAACCGGCAGGTTGGCTTTTACCCAAGCGTTGAAACCGCCATTAATGCTGCGCACATCGGTGTAGCCCAATAGGCGCAGGGAGGCCATTGCCATTGCTCCACGATGACCAATGCCACAGTAGACTACGATCGGCTTATCCAGCGCGGGCAATTTATCGAGGTTCTGCAGCAAGGTTCGAAGCGGGAGGTTGATTGCTCCTTTGATATAACCATTGGCCTCGATTTCGGATGGTTCGCGTACGTCAACGATGAAAGGCGCATTTCCAGCAGCGATCTGACCATTGAGCACATCGGCTTTGACCGTGTAGAAATCGGCAGGCATATTGGTCAGAAAGTCGCTCCAAGTAGCAGTCCAATTGACAACGCCTTCTACGGGAAAACCAGCGGCTTTCCAAGCGCCAAACCCGCCGCCCATGTTCAAGACATTGGTGTAACCCAGCAGGCGCAGCCCTTCGATAGCAAGCGAACCGCGCAAGCCTGAACCGCAATAGATAACAATGGCGGAATCCTTGGCGGGCAGTTTATCCAGGCTGGTGAACAGTTGGAGCAGCGGGATATTGATCGAACCCTTGATATAGCCGTCAGACTGGACCTCAGCCGTCGTGCGCAGGTCAATGAGCGCGGGAGGATTCGCACCCGCGAGCATTTCATTGACCTTGTCCGCTTTGATGCCCAGGAAACCATCGGGCAGAGTGGACATGCTCTTGTCGAGCACGTCATACAGAGCTTTATCCGCAATAATGGGCGTGCTGATGGCCTGCGGCGCTTCGGGCATTGAACCGGTTTCGACCGGCAAGCTGGCCTTTGTCCACGCGCCCATGCCGCCGCTCATGTTGAGCACATTGGTATACCCCAACACACGCAACACACTGGTGGTCATGCCGCCGCGCTGGCCGGAAGCGCAATAGACAATGATCTTGGCATCCAGAGCCGGAAGCTTGTCCAAGTTCTTCAGGACATTCCGCACGGGGATGTTGACAGCGCCCTTGATGTAGCCGTCTTTTTCCACTTCAGCCACTTCGCGCACGTCCAGCAGGAAAGGCGGATTGGCGTCTTCCATCGCCTTTTGAACATCGGCAGGCTTGATGCCGGCATAGCCCTGGGGCAACGCGCCGATCATTTGGGCGTAGAACGCCGCAATGTCGGGTGCGGCCGCGGCGGGCGCCTCGGTCACGGGGGCTTCAGTCACAGGAGCCACGGTGAGCGGCACATCAACTACCTGAGGCACCTGGGCGCTGCTTCCACACGCCGATAGGAGCATGCTCAACAACACAAGCAAAATAACGAACAGGTTCAGCTTTTTATTCATATCTTCTCCAGATTAGGTACGATTTAGACTGCCTCTTATCTGCAATCACCTGTTGTCATTATAGGGAACTAAACAAAGCCAGCAAGTGATAATTATCACAAGGAACTATTTCCCTTCTTTATCCATAAACATAAGCGGATGCAATACCCAAAGCGCGACCCAATGCATGCCCACCGATGTCATACAGAATGGGTGACAATGCGTCACTGCATAAGTGACAAGCGCCACTATTGTACTAATAATCACAAAGGTATCATTCGCAAGCATTTGTTTATGCGTATATAAGCAGGCCGACATGATTAATCAACTCTTGCAGCAAGAAGTCTCCCAACTCGAAGCCGATTTCTGCTTCGCTCTCTCGGACCCATCCCGGCTCCTGATGCTTTACAGCTTGAGCGATGCGCCGCGTAACGTCACTGAGCTCACCAACGAACTTGGCATCAGCCAACCGACCGTTTCCCGCCATTTGAAAGTGTTACGCGACCGCGGGCTGGTCCATGCCGTCAAACAAGGCACAGTGGTCACCTACCACCTTTCCGACCAAAGACTCATCCAGGCTCTCGATTTGCTCCGCAGTGTGATGCGCGACCGCCTGCTTCAGCGCGCCAACCTGATCGTGAACGCAGAAGAATAATCCAAGACACAACAAAAGATCGTTTTTGATCCTCTTCAAGGAGACATGCTCATATGCAGACCAAGAAAGTCAATTTATTCTTTGTCATCATCGGATTGTCGCTGTTAATTGTCAGCGGCATTTTGTTGATGACGCCCACAGTTGCCCATGCCCAGTGCGGTTCACAGGCATCGTCCTGTAAGAACTGTCACGAGGTGCAGGGACAGAAACCCGTCAACAACGACGGAACCGCCTGGCACCAATCGCACGCCTTTGGCGATTTTTGTTATATCTGCCATGGCGGCAACCAACAGGCCACAGACAAGGACGCCGCCCACCAAGGCATGGTCGATCCGCTCTCGGATGTCAAGGCTGCCTGCCAACAGTGTCACGTGTCAGATTACCAAGCACGCGCCCAGGTATACGCCACCGCGCTGGGGGTGACGCTCGGCTCGGATACAGCCGCGCCCGCCGCTGGCGGGGATACCGGATCGGCTGCCCCCACGGCTGCCGCGCCCGCGCCTGCGGCTGGTTCCGGTTCCAGCGCGGCGCCGGCACAAGGCTGCAATGAAGTGGTGGTGAACGATCCGGACGCGGTCAACTACGCCCAGAATTATGATGAAATCGTGCTGGGCAAGAAACCCATCAATTGGGGCAACACAGTTTTGCTCGGATTGATCGGGGTTTTGTTGATCGGCGGCGGCGGCTTTGTCATCACGCGCGAGAAGCTGGTCAATGTGAAATTTGGCGATACCCGCAAGGTCGAAGATGAATATCCCGCCGACGTGGTGGATATGCTGCCGAAGATCGCCGGTCTCAAGGCTGGCGCACGCAAGTCATTGAATAACGTCCTGGACAACAAAAAGGCTGACAAGGTGCTCGACCTGATGGATGCTGTTGTCAAGAAGGACGAGGAGTAAACCATGAAATTCATCTGGAATTACATCCGCAAGGAGGAATGGTCTCCGTATGTGGCGGGCATTCTTCTGGGCTTTGTGGGCATTGCCGCCGTTTGGGCGAGCAACAGCCTGCTAGGCGCATCGGGTGCATTCGAAAACATCGCCGGGCTGATCGGCAAGGCGATTGCGCCAAAAGCGTTCGATAATATGTATTTCAACTTCATCATGCCGCCTGGCATTACCTACGGCGTGCTCCTGCTCATTGGTGTGTTCTTCGGCGGAATGCTCGGTGCGGCTACCAGCGGCACCCTGCTCTGGGGCAAGAAGGACGCGGCCAATTCGGACACGCAATGGAAGCGTATCTTCGGCCCGCAAGTTTGGAAGCGCTGGGTGTTGGCCTTCATCGGCGCCATCATCCTTGAATATGCAGAT
>JAKANW010000093.1 GCA_021823555.1 Chloroflexota bacterium | reverse complement strand
CGTAACATTTCTTGTCGTCAAGGAGATTTTTGATTTGGATATTCAACATGTCTTCATCTTACCAGTTTTTGGGTAGCTCCTTGAAACTACTCATGAGCCGAAAAATATTGATGATGCGTTAGAAGCATATAAACATGGATTGAAAGTAACCAGACCCTTGGCAAATATGAACGACGAAATCGAGGAACTAGAACAATTGAGATTAGAACATCCATTATTGAATGGAGTTGATGAAGTACAAAAGTTGTTGCGGGAGTTTTCCACAAAGGACAAGAGAGTTGGTTGAGTGATGGTTATTCAAACTGTGGATTTACAAGTGAACAACGGCTCTCTTGAATGATTTGTTCTTTTGCAAATGCTCGGTCAATGTGTGGCGATGGCAAAGATTATGGTCAGCTTCAAAACAAACCAGCGCAATGCGCTCGTTTTGGTTGGTCAGGTCAATTAGTTGCTTGATTTCAGTTTCGTGGTTTGGTAAAAGTTTGCTTTCATACGCTTTGAATAAGCTTTTGTGCGAAACGCTTTCGCCAAGTCCCTTGCGCATGGAGGATGGAATTCCGAGTTCGGGGATGTGAATATATTTCATCCCTTCGGCGCGGCTCAGGACAAGCCCTGCGCTTTCGATATATTGTTTGAAACTCTTCTTGGAAAATCCATACTTCATAGATTGCGGGTTGTTGCGAACGTCCACGACGACGGTGATGTTGTTGGCGATAAGTTTGTTCAGGAACGAGTCAATGGTCAAGCCTTCGTAGCCGATGGAGAATACGCCAGGCTTGGTGTCTGTGTTCCATGCGAATTGAAGTTGATTGATTTCGTCTGCGGTGAAATGTCTGCCCGCGATTTTGCTCCGCGAGGCGTATTGGGGAAAATCACGGTAGATTTTCTTGACGAGTTTGTCCCCGCGTAAATCGCCGATTTGCGATTTGAATTTCAGCAGGGCGGTTTTGTCCGCTGGGGTGAGTTCGTTTAAGTAGGAATGTTTTGTGTCGAGTTGGAAATCGTCCGCTTTTTTGAGAAGACCTAAATCAATCATTCTCCGCTTGTCGTAATACGAGAGGAAACTGAACGGTCCGTACTTGTAGGGGAAAAAGTCGTAGTGATTCTTGCCTGTCTGCTGGCAGAAGTTAAATAGAAGCTTTTCACAGTCCGTGTTTGGGAGACTGTCGCCAAAAACTTCGATCAAGGCAAGGAGGATTTTTCTGCGGTAGTACATGGTGTTACTCTGTAATCAGCGGCTTCAAATTTTCCAACAGCGCAGGGACGGCTTTTGTGGCAGCGAGATAAATCTTGTCCATTTTCACTTCGCCGTACTCATGCGCCAGAATATTCCGCAAGCCGATGATCTGCGCCCATTCGATTTCTGGGTGTTGGTCCTGAAATCCTTTGGAAACGTGGTTTGCCGCTTCACCGACGATCAAAAGCAATCGCTCAATTGCATAGCGAATTGTTTTGTTCTCGATAAACTTTGCGTGCGGAACGCCCTTGATGATTTCCGTGATTTCCAGTGCGTATTTCTGCATATCCCATAGATAAGACATATCCCTCTCGTCAGGCGGCATAAATCACCTGCGCGGTTCTGAGAATTTCCTGCTTGCGGAAGGGATTCTCCAGTGCGTCCTTCTCGATGATGTCCACAGGGCGATGGAAGATTTTTTCCAAATCCAGTTTCATTTGCACCAAGTCGAACAGGCTGATTTCCGCTTCTTTTGAGAAGGTCACCAGCACATCTACGTCGCTGTCAGGTCGAAAGTCCGCGCGCAATGCCGAGCCGAACAACGAGAATTCCACCACTCCCCAACGGCGGCAAAACTCGCTGATTCGTTTGCGCGGAATGCGAAATTTCTTTTTTTGCATGACGTTCATCTGTAAAAATTATAGCACGATGAAATGAGCAAGTTCGCGTTCACTCCTCATAGTGGACGCGCACCCTTCAGCACCTGCGGGCGGATTCGCGGACGCAGCCCTGCTTCGGTGACTACATCCACAGGCAGACCGAGCAACGTCTGTAACTCACGGAGTAAACGCGCCAGGTCAAGCAGACTCCGCCCCGATTCAAGTTTTACAAGGAAATCAATATCACTGTCGGGACGTACTTCGCCGCGAGCTACCGATCCGAACACGCGCACATCATAAGCCCCGTTTTTACGCGCAATGGTTAGTATCTGGTCTTTTCGAGACTGGAGGAGTTTTTCGATTTCCATACTTGAATTATAGCGGACATTTGTTCTGGGCTACATTTCAATTTGTCAATCCAAACGGGGGAGGGAAGATGGGAGGGGAGAGAACCCCCCTCCGTCCCTCGGACACCTCCCCCAAATACGACAATGAAAATTTGGAATGTAAATTTAGCAGTTGAATCGTCGGATTTGGGGGAGACTCGGCGATGGGCATTTTCCCCTCTTTGGGATTTATGACAGGTGAATAACGGCTCTCTTGAATGCTTTGTTCTTTTGCAAGTGCTCGGTCAATGTGTGGCGGTGGCAAAAATTATGGTCGGCTTCGAGGGACCTATCCCCCCGCCCGCTTCGACACGCCCTTCGGGCAGTCAGCGCGGCGCTTCCCCAAGGGGAAGGGGGCTGGTCGGTTGATGGGCGGGACGGTTTTCCAAAGCAAGGCTTCATTGCAGGATGGTTTTAGCCTCTCCCCCTTGGGGGAGACGGGAGAGGGGTCTTTACAGGTGAATAACGGCTCTCTTGAATGATTTGTTCTTTTGCAGATGCTCGGTCAATGTGTGGCGGTGGCAGAAATTGTGATCGGCTTCGAGGGACCTATCCCCCCGCCCTTCCCAAATGGGAAGGGGGCTGGTCGGTTGGTGGGTTTGACGATTTTCCAAGTCAATGTTTTGTTTCAGGATGGCTTTGGCTTCTCCCCCTTGCGAAGCACCCTTTAGGGTTGGGGGAGGCGGGAGAGGGGTTTGAATTTTGACTCCCGCTGTCCGTGGGACATCTCCCCAAATTCCACCGTACGAAATTTGGGGGAGGATGGGTAGGGGCGGAATGATGAGGTGAGGTTATGAGGAACTTGTCCGCGGTGGTGGGGAAGATCAGGAATTGATTTTGACGCAACAACCATAAGTCATCAGGCGCGGGGGCGGCTCGTGTGTTGTACAATGAAATTACGCCAAGCAGGAGGCGCTGATGAAAACATGGAAATCCAAAAGCTTCTGGATTTGCATTGCCATTCTCCTTGTCTTTACGGGGATCCTTGTCGTAAAGGGGACACAGCCGAAACAAAGCCCTCTTGATGAGCAAGCGCAACTTTTGCGCAGGCTGGCCGCGCTCAATGACCCGGGGTTGGCCGATGTATTGGATGGAAGCCTCGTGCTCGTCCTCGCGGGAGAGTTTCTCCGAGGAAGCGATATGGGGAATTCCAATGAAGGCCCCCGGCAATTGGTGCATCTTGACGCCTTCGAGATCGATCGTTATGAAGTGGCGAACGCCCAATACAGTCGCTTTTTGGCGGCAACAGGCCGTGGAGCGCCCTCGTATTGGAATGGCGGTAATTATCCAATTGGCCAGGCAGATTTTCCTGTGGTCGGGATCAGTTGGAAGGATGCCAATGATTACTGCGCCTGGGCAGGAAAGCGCCTCCCCACCGAAGCCGAATGGGAGAAGGCCTGCCGCGGCGCTGACGGGAATCTCTACCCCTGGGGAAACCAATGGGACACACAACGCGCCAATGTTGGTTTTAGTACGATCTCACGTTTGCCGCCCTCGCAGGCGGGATCGCCAACGGCATGGGCCTATGCCTGGGAGTTGTTACAGGTCACTCCCGATGTTGGGGAATTGGGTCTGCAGCCCGTTGGGTCATACCCCGATGGAGCCAGTCCTTATGGCGTGATGGACCTGGTTGGCAATGCTTCTGAGTGGGTATTCGACTGGTACAACTGGGGCGACTATTCCCGGATGCCTGCGCGGAATCCCGTCAACCTGGAGCCGCCGTGGAATCATTGTGTGCGCAGCAGTGCGTGGCACGATCCCGCGGGGAATGCAGACTGGGTGCAAAATATGAGCCGCTGTTCGGCGCGTAGCTCGGCACACGCAATATCAGATCCAAGGATCGGATTTAGATGCGCACGCTCAGCCTCGGATGGCGAAGAATAGGGTAGAGGCGGGGTGATGTAAAGCCAATGGTGGAATGATTTTGGGCACATTACTCTCATCAAACAGAGTAACTCTCTCCGGGCTTCAATACAACCACCTTTGTCTTCGTTTCCTTCTGAACGCGCGCTGCCCAGGCGTTGGCGTCCTGCGCGAGCAAGTCCCAGGTGTTGTAGTGGATGGGGATGACGATCTTCGGCCCCAGCATTTTGACGGCGCGCAGCGCATCATCTGGGCCCATGGTGTAGTTGTCGCCAATGGGGATGACCGCCAGGTCCAGGTCCTCCTCGCCGATCAGTTTCATGTCGCCGAACAGGCCGGTATCCTGGGCGAAATAGAGTTTCTTGCCGTCGTTGGTGGTCAGCAGGAAGCCGCAGGGATTGCCGCCGTTCGAGCCGTCGGGCAGGGCCGAGCCATGCAGGGCCAGCGTCAATTTCAAGTAGCCGAATGGATGCTTGTGCCCGCCGCCCAGGTGCTGTCCGTGGGTCTTCTCCACGC
Source organism: Chloroflexota bacterium (assembly GCA_021823555.1). The sequence goes on along the minus strand of JAKANW010000093.1, from coordinate 3,789 downwards.
CCTGATTCTCGAACCAGGACGCGATCTCGAAATTGCTGATGACGGTTGCGCCGGTGCGTTTGGCGATGGCGACGCTGTCGCCGACGTGGTCGCTGTGTCCGTGGCTGACGAGGATGAAGTCGGCCTCAACAGCTTCGGGGGAGAGAGATGCGGCGGGGTTCCCCGTGAAGAAGGGATCAATGACGAGTTTGTATCCGCCGGTTTCGAGTCCGAGCGCGGCATGTCCATACCAGGTAAATTTTGTTGACATGTGAGCCTCCTTTGAAGTTTGAAAATAAGTATAGGCCAAATCCAATAAGAGTCAACGGGAATATGGGAGGACAATATGAATCAAACGAGCCAAAGGACTTGTCTTTGGCTCGTTCTCTTTTGCTTCTCGATGGCTACGAGTCGAACTCACCCACTTTCGATCCATTCAACCAGACGCTGTAATGTCCACTGGGGAAATCGCCAAGATTGAGGCTGGCCTGCAAGGGAGTGGCGAGCGCCATCAGCGTACAGGCTTTGTCCTTCTCGGCCACAGCATAGCCAGTGACGTTAATGCGGTTCTGCGAGTCGGATCCGTTCACTTCCACACGGAGTTGAAAACAGGGCGTCGGCTGGAAATAGGCGAAGTTCAACATGGCTTGCGGCGGCAGGGACTGGGTCAGGTTCAGCGAGGACGAGTCAACGGTAATGTTACCGCGCTGCATATCTGCATCACCGGGCTGGGGCGCATAAGGGTTGTCTCCCGTGAACACATACTGGGTCGGCGCAGCCTTGGGACTGCATGCGGTGAACAACACTAAGGCCAGTATGAATAATGTGACACGACTAAGGATGTTCATTCTTTTCTCCATTTGTAAAGTTGGAGACAAGACGATGCGGAAATCTGTTTTGTTCCTGGGGCCATGTGGAAAACTTGTTGTATCAGAATTTGCATTTTGCTATAATGTTCTCAACATAAAATAGTCGGCCTTTGAGGAGAAAGCAAAATGCGCAGAATTTTATTGGTATTGGCCGCGCTTTTGGGTTTGTTTTCCCTGGTTGGTTTTTGGACTTATCGGCAGGAATCCGCTGCTCTGGTCACGCTCTTGAATCGGTCTGGGAACGTGACCACCAGGATCACAGATGGGGACGCCGTTCATATTTCAAGTATGATTGGCTGTGACTATTCGGTTTAACGAAAATCCCTTTACGCGTAGTAACGGCTTCAGCGCCGATGTGAATAGTTCCTTTGCGATGAAAACTGAATCTGGAGGCGCCATGAAAACCAAGGAAGAAATTGTCGCCGATTGGCTGCCGCGTTATACCGATACCGCCCTGGAAGATTTCGGCAAATACATCTTGCTGGTCAACTTTGAAGACTACCTGCACATGTTCTCGGAGTGGTTCAACGTCCCCATACGCGGTCACGGGAAACCCATGCCCAACGTCACGGCGGAAGGCATCACCCTGATCAACTTTGGGATGGGCAGCGCCAATGCCGCCACCGTCATGGATTTGCTGGGCGCGATCAAGCCGAAGGCCTGTCTGTTCCTGGGCAAGTGCGGCGGACTCAAGAAAAAGAATAAACTGGGCGACTTGATCCTGCCGATTGCCGCCATCCGCGGCGAGGGCGCCTCGAACGATTATTTTCCGCCCGAAGTCCCGGCCCTGCCCGCCTTCAATCTGCAAAAGGCGGTCTCGACGACGATCCGCAACTATGACCGGGACTATTGGACCGGCACCGTTTACACAACCAACCGCCGCGTCTGGGAGCATGACGAACCGTTCAAGGCCTACCTGCGCCGCATCCGCGCCATGGCCATTGACATGGAAACAGCCACGATCTTTATCACGGGCTTTTACAACCAGATCCCATCCGGTGCTCTGTTATTGGTCTCCGACCAGCCGATGGTTCCCAGCGGCATCAAAACCGCCGCCAGCGATAAAAAGGTGACCCGTGAGTATTTGGATATGCACCTGCGCATTGGCATCGATTCGCTCAAAGAGTTGATCAACAACGGGCAGACGGTCAAGCACCTGCGGTTCTAGATTGATGCGGTTTCGTGGGGTAGGGGATGATCCGTTGCTTTCACTTGCCGGCCCTTTCGTTACCCTCTGCCTGCCTCTGTGTTAGATTGATAAGGTGAGACATTAATTCCAAAGGAGCCTCCTATTACCGCCCTGGAACAATCCATCCCCAGAAAAAAGTATCTTTCGTTCTGGACGAAACTGGTCTATGGGACCGGCGATTGGGGCACGGCCGGCTACGGCACACTGCGCCAGATCTTTTACGCCATCTTCCTGACCGATGTGGTTGGGCTGGAGCCGCGGCTGGCTTCCGTCGCCGCGCTGGTTGGTATTATCTGGGACGCCATTAACGATCCCATCGTCGGCGTGTTGACCGATCGTATGCGTTCGCGCTGGGGACGCCGCCGTCCCTTCCTGTTGATCTTTGCCATCCCTTATGGACTGAGTTTCCTCCTGCTCTGGTGGGCGCCGCCCTGGCAGAACCAGATCGCGTTAGCGGCCACCGTGACCCTGGCCTTTATGATCAGTGATACGCTCGAAACGCTGGTGGAAGTTCCGTTCACTGCCCTGACCCCGGAACTGACTCCCGATTACGACGAACGCACTGCGCTGACGAGTTTCCGCATGTTCTTCAACCTGCTGGTCTCGCTGGTGACTGCCGTGGCTGCCCCGGCCATCATCGACTCGGCGCTCGCCGCTGGTCTGACCCAGCAGCAGGGATATCTGATCGTCGCCGCCATCTTTGGCGGATCAGCCATGTTGCCTTTCCTGTTGATCTTTGCTGTTGTGCGCGAACGCCGCGTTTCCCAGCCGGAAGGCGAACAGGAGGCGCCTTTCCTCGAAACCGTGCGTACTGCCTGGAGCAATGCCCCCTTCCGTTTTGCCACCGCGATTTTTGTGCTCAATTGGATCACCTTTGACCTCGTCGCGCTGGTGCTGCCTTTCTATCTGCTGTACTGGATCGCCCAGGGAAATATGCTGGAGTCGGTCAATCTGTTAGGCGTGGATCTCCCGCTTGAATCCGCTGTCTTTGCCTTGCTATTGATCACGGCCATGCTGGCGATGCCTCTTTGGATTTTTATCTCCGACCGGATGAGCAAACGCAGCGCCTACATCATCGGTATGGTCTTTTGGGCGGTCGTGCAGTTGGGCATCTTCAGCGTCCAGCCCGCGCAGTTTTGGTTGGTGCTGGGAATGGCCGCGCTGGCCGGGTTGAGCGTCTCGTCAGCGCACATTTTGCCGGAAGCCATGTTCCCGGATGTGATCGAGTGGGCCGAACTGCGCACTCATCATCGCCAGGAGGGCATTTATTATGGCATCAAGAACTTCACCCGCAAATTGACCGGGGCGCTGGCCATCTTTATCGCCTTGCAGGTGCTGGGCTGGTTCGGCTATCAGACTCCGCCGGAGGGAGCGACCCTGTTCCATCAACCAGCTGTAACCCTGACCGCCATGCGCATATTGATTGGCCCCTTCGGCGCGGTGCTCCTGTTCAGCGCTGTCGCGGTGGCCTGGTTCTACCCGCTGACTCGCGAGCGGCACGCGCGCATCAGGAAGCTGCTGGAACGGAAAAAGGCGCGCCTGGGCCGGGAAAAATAACGGCCATCATCGCGATGGCCTCACACTGCTGGAAACTATATTTACTTGACAAGTCCCAAACGGATTGCCTTGACCGCAGCTTGTGTACGGTCCGTGGTATTCAGCTTGTGCATAACGGTTTGGGCATACCCTTTTACCGTCCCGGCGCTCAATCCGAGCACTTCGCCGATGGCCTGATTGGTAAGTCCCTCCACC
>JAKANW010000092.1 GCA_021823555.1 Chloroflexota bacterium | reverse complement strand
CACGGCATGATCCTTTTGGATGTGGTTGTGTGTGCTTTTGTTTTGGTATAAACCAAACTTACACAGTCACACCGCTTTTCGTCAAACCTTTCATGCACCAAAGTCATTACGAAAATAAAATCTTGAATAGGAGGCTCTTGTGTCAGGGGTATTTCCAGCATATGTTGTTCTGGTAATAACCTGAAAAGCAATAAACATAGATGAGCAAGGCGAGAGTGGCAGATGACGCTTCGTGGTAAACTGGCTTTGAAAAGGTTAAATTATGTCCATACACACCGCCACCGCTCTCGCTCATCCGAACATCGTCTTGGCAATGGTATCGCAAGGGAACACAATCCCGCCAAAACCATGCGGGGCGTTATTTGGTGTCGGGGAGGCTGGTCATATCCATGTAAGGGGCGTTATACCATCCCAATGAAGAAGTATAATCTGCGAAACAGTTGTCTCATCCGCAATTCCAGCGGAGTCCCCCATGCCCACTGATATCCAGGAACAAATCGAACGGCGGCGCGAACGCGCCCGCGGAGTTGCGTCCCGCCGTCGAAGCCGCGCTCTCCGAACATTTCACCGAAGGACTCCCGCAACTTCACCTGATGGACTCCGAAGGCTTCCAGTCGCTCGCCTCGTTTGTCCCCGCGCTCGCCGCCGAGCCCGCGCCCGAAGACAAACTCGAGCTGGTGCGCCAATCCGTCCTCGCGCGTTGGAATGAAATCCAATCCGCTCGCGCCGCGCAAAATTGGGATGATGTTCTTATCAATCTGACCGCCCTCCGCAAAGCCATCTCCACGCAGGGACAAAAGAGTAATTGGGACAACCTCGAAACCGTCCGTGTCGCGATGAGCGGCTTGCGCGACATTTACGATGATCATCTCAAATTCCTCGCCGAAAAATCCCGCTTCGCGCTGGATGAACAACTTGCCGCGCGCCTCCCTGCCGTCCATCGCCTGCTCGGCCAGACTCTCCTCGAATACCAGCGTCTCAAAGACGAGCACCACGCCTCGCGCCTCGACTTCGACGATCTCGAAGGACTCACCGCGCGCCTGTTGACCGACCATCCCAAAGTCCGCTACGATCTGCCTGATGGACGCGACATCATGGATTTGCTCTACCGTAACGCTTCAGGCTGGTGCATCATAGACTTCAAAACTGACGAAGTCCGCTCGGAGGAGGAAGCGCGTGAAACCATCCGCCGCGCGGGGCATGACCGCCAGGTGGCGCGCTATACCCAGGCCGCGGCGACCCAGCTTGGGGTCCAGGCAAAAACGCGGCTGGTTTTCCTGAATGTAAAAGGTGAAGTGAAAGTCCATGATATGGACTCAAACGCCTCCTGATGTTTGACAATCGAAAGTTGATACCAGACTCCATCTGCCATCGGGAACTCTTGCTGACCTGCATGGTTTCGAAGAGTATCTTAACTTCAAGAGAACTGGCGGATGGCCTCCCAATAAAAGGGAGAAGGAGTTGGCTATGACACGACCTGAAAAGGAAAGAGAAGGTAACGCTATACATCGTCCCCGATGAAGAGTCTGTTGGAAGCTGGGATGCGCGTGCCGAAGTGCAGGATGGGATTGATAGCGTATTGGCACGCTGGCAAGCTGGGTGACCTCCAATTTCAGATCAAAACAAACTCGGCTGGCTTGGTGACGCAGGTAAGGTTGCCGCTTTCTCCTTAAACCATTCAGGTAACTTGACGGGTGCATCCCTGAATGGATGTGGGAATGGCAATGCGCCTCTCTGTATCAATAGTTGATTTCCTTCGGGCATTTGTTCATGCTCCAAAACAAAGACAGGGATCCAACGGTTTCTGAGCGCCTCGGTTGCGCCTGCCCATGTGCCGCCCGTTTCCGCGTCCGAGGCAACGACGATCGCGTAATCTGCCAGCGTGTAAATCAAACGATTGCGACCCATCGCCGCGCCGACGGAGAATCCTGCGTTTGGACTGTACGGCGTGGCCAGGCATAAATCTCCCCGACTCAACGCTTCTTTCGGACCTCGAACTGTTCGCTCCAAACTATCCGCCAGCACGCCGACGGCTGTTCCGCGCGCTTCGAGTGCAGACTCCATGCCAATGGTGTCCACGCCCTTCGCGCCGCCTGAATATAAAACCATGCCAGAGAGTCCACATGCGTTGCCGACGAAGCGCGCACATTCCTGTCCCGCCTCGTCGAGATGACGAGAGCCAACGACCGCAATTCCAGGTTGACCGAGCAATGCTTTTTCGCCTGCATAGAATAAAACAGCCGGCGCGGAGTCTTTCAATCGCTGGCGGTACTTTTCAGGGTAGTCCTTGTCTGCGCGGGTGAGAGGATGAATGCCGAGATTTTCCAGTCGCTCGAGGGCGATCGCCAGCGAGCCACTGCGCTCCAGTAAATGTGTGATGCGCGTTGCGTGTTCCGTTGAGAGGTGGAGTATGTTCTGTAAATCCGCATGGGAGAGATCAAGCAAATCCGCGGGGCGAAAGGAGGCGGCTTGCATTTTGCGCACAAAGGGATTCCATTCTCGCAAGGTCAATGGCGGAAACTCTGGCTCGGAGGGAAGTCCCAGATGGGAGCAGAGCAAAAGGATAGCTTGGGAGTCGGGAGTGAGGGTCATTTGGTCGCGTGGTTGTGTAGTCGTATGGTCACGTGGTCAATTAGTCGTGTGGTGCGTGGTAAGTGTTCGTTTGAACCTGTCTACTTGTTTACTTTTTCCGTGTTCCGTTTTCTGTTTACCTGTCTACCTTCTTATGTATTCCTCGCGGTGGCTTGCGCCAGGGTAAATGGGTAGACTGGTCCACAACCATGAGTACGTAACAACCAGCCTGCCATGGTCAAGGTCCAGCCAGAGTCGAGGATGTCATCTACAAGCAGGACAGGTGTATTTGGAATGTCGCCTGCGATGCTGAGGGTGTTCACGACATTGTTGGCTTGCATCGAACTGTTTTGCATGGTCTTTTGTTGCGGGGCGTCAGAGATGCGGACAAGGACGGGTTTAAACAGGATTCCGATTCGGGTGGATAAACGCTCGGCGAAACGGCGAACAAGCTCGGGGTGGCGTCGAGACGGAATCGCTGTCATCCAAACGGGAAAAGGTTCGGGCTTCCACTCGCTGATTAAACGCGCGGCGGCCTCCACGAGTTCATCCGAAAAATGATTCTGCTCGTACTTGCCCGTGCGCACCAGCGTGCCCCACCCCGCGTCGCCATAATAACACAGTGAACGTCCCGTTTCGTTGAGAAGTTCGGGGGGAATTTTGCGTTTGTGGTCGGGGAAGATGCCCGCGGGGAACATAAGACGCGGCGCAATAGGAATGGATGCACCCTTGAGATAGTTTTCGGCTTCGATAACCAGTTCACGCGAAACCGTGGACGGCAAGCCTTTGCCGCGGCAATTGGCGCAGCGCCCGCAGGGTTGGGGATGTGTGTCATCGAGCGCGCATTGCAGAAATTCCATGAGACAACCCGTGTGCGACATGTAGGCTTGCATTTGGCTCTGCTCTGCGCGGCGCTGGTTGGTGACATGCTCGATGCGTTCGATGTCGGGATGCCAGGGATTGGGCGTGCGAAAGTGGACCGTTTTGCGATTTTCAAAGGCTGTGCTGATTGCGCCGTCCACCTCGAGCAGTTTAAGCGCTTTATCGAGCATATTGCGGCTAACATTGACGCGGGCGAGAATATCATTGATGGGGAGTCCTTCGGTTTTTTCGAGCGCGCCGAGGATCTGATTCATCGTTTCAACGCTGGGAAAAGCGGAGTTGATGAAGTAATCCTGAATTTCATCATCTTCTGCGCCGCTGAGCAGGATGCCGTAAGCCCGTTCCACCGCACGACCCGCGCGCCCGACTTGCTGATAATAGGCTATGACGGAGCCAGGACGCTGAAAGTGAATCACGTAGCCGATATCGGGTTTGTCGAAACCCATGCCGAGAGCGACTGTGGCAACAAGGATTTTTACTTCATTATTAAGGAAGGATTGTTCGAGGGCGGGGCGGTCGAGGGTATTGTCATCGCCCGCATGATAGGCTTCGGCGGAGAATCCCTTTTGCTTGAGCCAGCCCGTTACACGTTCAGTATCGGGAACCGTGAGACAGTAAATAATTCCACTGCCTGGAAATTTAGGCAGGTTTTCCACCAGCCATGCCAGCCGTTCGCTTTGATTGGCGAGTATAACAGTTTGCAGACGCAGGGAATCGCGCGTGAGTGTGCCGCGCAGAACGAGCAAGCCATCGCCGAGTTGCGCTTGAATGTCTGCTACGACGCGATTGTTAGCAGTAGCAGTTGTTCCCAGAACGGGCGCGCTTTTGGGAAGCATTTTGAGAATACGGACGATGCGGCGGTAGTCAGGGCGGAAGTCATGTCCCCAATCAGAAATGCAGTGTGCCTCATCCACAACGAACAGGCCAATCCGACCTGCCATGCCAGGCAGAACGGATTCCAGAAAACGCTCGTTGTTCAATCGCTCTGGCGAGATGAGCAGTACATCACAGGCGTTTTCCTTGAGCGCTGCTTCGACTGAATCCCACTCTTCGCGGTTCGCGCTGTGGATGGTATGCGCGTGGATACCGATGCGTGCCGCCATGTCAATTTGATTCCGCATAAGCGAGAGCAGAGGGCTGATGAGCAGGGTAGGTCCCGCGCCCTGCTCGCGCAATAACTTCGTGGCGAGAAAATATATGAGGCTCTTCCCCCATCCCGTGCGCTGCACAACGAGCGCACGCTTTTTCTGAATGGCAACTGCTTCGATCGCTTCCCATTGACCGGGACGAAAGTCTGCTCCTTCGCCAAGCATGGCGCGCAGGAGATCAAGGGTGTGTTGTTTATAGATACGGTTTTCCATGGCGTATTGTATTGACTGTCGAGCAGATATCGAAGTGCTTCCCGTCCAGCGCGCAAGAAGATGAATCTACGATTGGCGTAGAGAGATGAAGTAAGAAACCGAGATTGAGTATAACGATTATTACCCCGCTGCAGCCTTACATTCCAAAAACAAAAGTTGCCCTGGCGAATCTGGCAGGATGGCTAGCTTCTCTCTGCGGCTGTTTTTGCGTATACTACACATAGACTCTATCAGCAACAGGTTCCCCCATGAGTGAATATCAATATTACGAATGGCAAACCCTTGAACGCCCGCTGACCGCTGCCGAGCAAGCGGAGGTGAACGGTCTTTCCAGCCATATTGATGTGACATCCAGCCAGGCGATTGTTACCTACAACTGGGGTGATTTCAAGCATGACCCCCTTAAGGTGCTGGCGAAATATTTCGATGCTCATCTTTACATCGCGAACTGGGGCACGCGCCGATTGGCGTTCCGTTTCCCGAAGGGATTGGTAGATGTTGACGCCATTGAACGCTACTGCGATGAATATCACGTCCACATCGAACCCGTCGGCGATGTTCAAGTGCTGGAATTCGAAATGAGCGAAGAAGAAGGCTTCGACGATTGGATCGAGGAGCGCGGTTTGCTTTCTACGCTGGCTCGCCTCCGGGATGATATCCTTCAAGGCGATTACCGTGCTCTGTACCTCGCTTGGCTCAAAGCGATGAGCCTGGAGTCCGGTAATTACGATGAAGACGAGGATGACCCCGACAGCTTTTACAACGATCCTGAACCACCATTACCTGCCGGACTAAAACAACTGACTCCGCCGCTCAAAGCTTTTGCCGACTTCTTTGAGATTGATTCGTTTCTGATCTCTGCTGCATCTGAACGAAGCCCGAGCTCGCCTCCGTTACAAAAGGCAGATTTCGCCCCGTTGATTTCCCGCCTCACCCGCCAGGAATGTGACGAATTCCTGCTCAAAATTGTCAATGCAGAGCCGGGCGCAGTCACAGTATTGCGTAAAAAACTGCTTTCATTTGAAAAATCCTTGCCAAGGGTGGAGACCAATCCGCGCACCTTTAGCGAATTGCTCAAGACTGCCGAGAAATTACAAGAGGCAGAATCCCGCCGCCAGGCAGAAGAAAAACACAAAAAGCATATTGCTGAAATGCAGGAACTGGCAAAACGTGAAGCGCAGACCTGGCAGGAAATAGAGAATCTTCTGCACAGTGGATATACTGCCAGAAACTACGATGATGCTACAGCATTGTTGAGCAAACTTCAGCAGTTGTCCGAATTCCAGGGAACACAGGCGAATTTCACGCTTCGTGTGCGGGAGTTAGGCGAACGTTACAAGAAACGTACAGCGCTTATCGAGCGGTTGAAAAAGAAGGGATGGATTTGACGCATCGCAGGTTTAATCGTATGCCAGATGCAAGTTGAGGTAGACGTGAAAAATATGGAAGAAATTGAACGATTGTTATCAGAAAAAAAGGATGAACTAGACAAGCTTGATGCTCGTCGGGTTAAGTTGATTTCGGAAATTGTCGAGATCAAACAGGCCAAAAAATCGTGGCTTGAAACAGCAGAAAATATTTCGCAATCTACATCACCAGCTTCTGTCACCAGTCAGTCGCCTCAAGAGGCGAAGATTGATTTGTTTCGCAGTTTGTTCCGAGGTCGTGAGGACGTATACCCTCGGCGCTTTGAAAATGTCAAAACGGGCAAGAAAGGTTATGCCCTTGTTTGCCACAACGAATGGGTAAGTGGCATTTGTGAAAGGCCAAGAATCCGGTGCGAAGATTGTACTCATCGGCGATTTTTGCCGGTCACGGATGAAGTTATCCGAAATCACTTGTTGGGCAGTGATTCTCAAGGCACAACAAGGCGTGATTTCACGATCGGCGTTTATCCCATGTTGCTTGACGAGACCTGTTGGTTTCTGGCAGTTGATTTTGACAAGGCTTCTTGGCGGGAAGATGCGCAGGCGTTTTTGGAAACTTGCAAGCATTTCGATGTGCCGGCCGCATTAGAGAGATCGCGCTCGCTGCCTCTGGCATGGACTTCCTCGTCTCGCAGTTGTCGCAGCAGACGGGCGCGTCGAGGCTGGCCGAGTCGCCGAAGTGTTTGAGGACGACGCGGCGGCGACAGGTGTTGGTCTCCGCGTAATTGATCATGTGGTCGAGTTGCTCGAAGCGATGGGCAGTGTGTTGTTCGCTTCGACGCGCGGCCTGCTGGACTGTGAGTGGATCCCACCTTCCCTTCCGCAGCAACATCCGCACGTTGTCGTCGCCGAGATGTTCGAGCGCGCCGACGCGTTCCAATTCGGCCAGTCCAACTTTCACTTTGACCTGGTGCAGGTCGGTGCGGCGCGAGAAGTCGTCACTGGTCATCCAGATTTCGGTGTCCGCGTTGCCGAGGGCGCGATAGAGCAGTTGCAGTTCTTCAGGCGAGACCATGCTGTTTTGGATGAAAAATTCCTGCGAGGCGCGATCCTGCGGGTCGTAGAGCAGGACAACGCGCGCAGGCCGACCGCCGCGGCCTGCGCGACCCGCCTCCTGGTAGTACGCTTCGAGCGAGCCTGGCAGGGAGTAGTGGATCACCTGCCGCACGTCGGCGCGGTCAATCCCCATCCCGAAGGCGTTGGTCGCCACGATGACGGGAGTCGTCCCGTTGATGAAGCGTTCTTGAATCCGCGCGCGGTCTTCGGCGAGGAGACACGCGTGATAATGCTCGGCCTGCAACTTGCAGGCGACGCGCACGAACTCGGCGACTTCTTCCGCGTCGCGGCGCGTGCCTGTGTAGATGAGGGCCGCGCCATGTAAGTCCGAATTGAATTCGGACATACGCAGCAATTCGCTCAATGCGCGGAACTTGGCTTCGGGGTCGGTGGTGTATTTGACTTCGAGCGTCAGGTTGGGACGGTTGAAGCCCGTCACGATGCGCTTCGTGGAGTCGGGGAGACCGAGCAGGCGCACGATGTCGCCTTGCACTTTCGGCGTGGCGGTGGCGGTCAGCGCGACGGTGAGCGGATTCCCCAACTGCTTGCGCGCGTCGGCGATGTGGAGGTAGTCGGGGCGGAAGTCGTGACCCCACTCGGAGATGCAGTGAGCCTCGTCCACGGCGAGCAGACTCAAAGTCAGGGATTGAAGCGAGCGGAGGAAGGTCACATTGCGGAGGCGTTCGGGCGCGACGTAAACGAGTCGGTATTTCCCCTGCGCGAGGAGAGTCAGGCGTTGTTGTTGTTCGGGGATGGGAATCGCACCGTTGATGAATGTCGCGGGAATCCCTCTGCGGTTGAGCGCATCCACCTGATCTTTCATCAGTGCGATAAGCGGCGAGATGACGAGGGTGAGGCCGTCGAGATGCAGCGCGGCGAATTGGTAGATGAGCGACTTGCCCGCGCCCGTGGGCATGATGGCAAGGGTGTGCTGTTTGTTGAGGAGACTCGTGATCGCCTCCTCCTGTCCCGCGCGGAAGGAGTCGAAGCCGAAGTGGGTGTGGAGGGAGGAGGTGAGGGACGTGGGCGTGTTGGGTGTTGCGTGTTCCGTGTTGCGTAGGCTATAACTTGAGTCGGTTCAGTTCGCTTTGCAAGGCGGGGAGTTTTTTGTA
>JAKANW010000091.1 GCA_021823555.1 Chloroflexota bacterium | reverse complement strand
CGCCATCAAGCTGGAGGGCGGGGCGTCCATGGCCGACCGCATCAAGGGCATCGTGGATGCAGGCATCCCGGCCATCGGCCACCTGGGGTTGACGCCGCAATCCGTCTCGGCATTGGGAGGCTTCCGGGTGCAGGGCAAGAACGCCGTGCTGGCCAAGAAGATCATGGACGACGCCAAGGCGCTGGAAAAAGCCGGCGCGTTCATGATCCTGCTGGAGATGGTGCCGGAGCGCGTCTGCAAGCTCATCACCGAGCGCGCCGAAAATTGCATCATCATGAGTCTCGGTTCAGGCCCGCACGCGCACGGCCAACTGTTGATCTATCACGACATGTTCGGCCTGTACCCGAAGTTCAAACCGAAAATGGCCAAGGTCTTCGGGAACGCGGGCGAGGTCATTTTGAAAGGCTTGACCGCCTATCACGACGAGGTCATCGGCAGGCAATTCCCGACCGCGGAGAATTGGTTCGGGATGCCGGATGAGGAATATGAAGAACTGAAGAAGATGCTGTGATGTCACTGCGAGGAGCACAGCGACGAAGCAGTCTCATGTCGCATGGAGATTGCTTCGGTGATTTCGATACGGCGGTAGAACGCCACCTACACAACCACCCTCGCAATGACACGAAATGCAAGGAGTACTCATGACCAATCCCCAACAACTGCTCAAGATTTCCCCTGATAAGCTCAAGGCCTTCAACTCCGTCCTGCTCGATCCCAATTCACAGGTGATGAAAGATTTCCTGGCGGTGGTGGCCAAGTACGGCACGCCGCAGGAGATCAACCGCAAGCACCGCGCCGCGCGCAAGTTGGAGAATCTTTTTATGAAGGTCGAGGAGCGCAACCCCGACGCCCTCAAAGACCTGAACTGGCTGATCGAGCAACGCGACAGAGGCGCGTTCATCCCGGTGGCGGACTACCGCCGCAAAGTCCTGGGAGACGCGGCAGACAAGATGAAATTCAAGGACAAGTACGCGGTCACACTGGAAGCCTCCGCCTTGCAATATTTCCCGTGGATCCGCCCCATGGCCGAACAAGCCATTGCAGGCAAAACGCTCGTTCCCGGACGATTTATTGCCGTCCGCAAAATGAAGGAATCCGAGGCTGACGGCGACCTGCCCGCCATCGTGGCCGCGCTCGACATTATCGGCGCATCCTTCGTCGAGACGCTGGACACCAAAGGCACAGACGGCTCAAACCCGCACCTCGGCGGTCCCGCCACGATTACGGGCTACTTCGGCGGCATCGGCCAGCCCAACGATCACGCCCTGATGTGGCTGGACGAGTTCCTGTATTATTACACCAACTTCGGCGTCCAGCACGTATTGAACTTCAACGCCGGGACGATCCTGCTGGGCTTCCTGCTCTACCGGTTGGGCGTGAACATCCAGTTCAAGATCTCGGTCTTCTTCGGCTCCGACAACCCGTACCACGCCCTGTGGATTCTCACCATGGCGAAGCTGCTCAGCCGCGACGACGGGACCAGTCCGCTGATCGGCTTCAACTGGTCGAACTCGATCAACAACCAGACCATGGAGCTGACCGCCGAATTCCGCCAGGCGCTCGGCCTCGAGAAAGTGGTCCGCTTCGAGCATCACATCACCGAGACGTGGAAAAGCATCGTCATCCAACCCTATAACCGTCGCGCCGAACTGGTGCAGATTGCCGACCACGTGGCGAACATCGCGGCCAAGCACGAGGGCGGCGACCCCGAAGTGGAGCAGGCCCTCGCCCACCCATCCGACATCCTGGATTACTTCCGCGAGAAGAAGGAGGTCATCGAAAGCGGCGACTGGGATAACATGCAGCGCAACTTCATGGAGAAGGTCAAGGCTTGCATTCATACCGCCGAAGACCTGACCAAGGCCGGTCTGTCCTTTGTAGCGGCCAGGAATTTGCACAAGTAAGTTGGGAATTGGTAAAATTGGAAAGTTTGTTGGGTAAAGATAAACTTCCAAGGCGTTTTCGCGAAAGACGTAGATTCTATATTCCCGTTTGGAACTGGTGAAGCCTGAGCATCACCAGTTCCAATGCGGGTTTGGCTTTATCATTCATAGCCGCGAAGGGAGACTGTCATGTTGAAAACAATTCGAGTTCTTCTTATTGTTGCGTTCCTCGTGCTGGGCCTCGCAGCCTGTTCGCCGTCCACGGCACCAGTCCCTTATCCCCTTTCCTCGACAGACACGCCCGTGGCAACGGTCACCCCTGTACCTTCCCGGAGACCAATCATCACGATTGATCCCCGTCTGATTCTGACGACCACGCCCCTGACGCAAACTCTCACTCCCGCGGAATCCCGGGCGCTGGCCACATTAAACGCACCACGGCCCACTCCGGACGCTTACTGTTATCATCCACCAAAATTTCTTTTGCCTATTGCTGACGCGCAAGGGTTAAACGAGGATCAAATCGTCATAAAACTGATGGAACTATATTTGGCGTACCATCACTCTCCACAAGCGCCGGATTTGTGCCGCGTTGAAGAGTACCATATTGACCGTGTGTACTACGACGAACGATTCGCTACCCTACTGATCGAGCCGAAAGGCGACTTTATGCGAAGGGTTCTGTATTCGGTCAAACTTCCTCTCATAGATACCCATCCATATAGTTTTTGGGCAGTTTTAGTTGTCCCCGAAAAAGATCAAGGCTGGTATCAATCTGGAGCCAACGTAGCTATTTTTCGCTCCGACAGCGGCTACACCATGAAATTTGCCAACCCATAATGCGCGACGAGGGATGAGATAACCTGCCCATCATCCCGACGTGAGAGCGAAGGCCAACGCCTGCCAGCCCCAAACTCAGGTTTGACTTTATCATGGCTGCTAAAGGAGACCCTCATGTTCCAGGCCATTCGAGTTTTTCTGGTTGCTGCGTTCTTCGTGCTGGGCCTCGCAGCCTGTTCGCCGTCCACGGCAACGGTCCCCTATCCCCTTACCTTGGCGGATACGCCCGTGGCAACGGTCACACCTATACCTTCCCAGAGACCAATCATCACGATTGATCCCCATCTGATTCTGACGATTACACCTCGAATGCAAACTCTCACCCCCGAGGAATCCCGGAGGCTGGCTACATTAAACGCACCACGGCCTACTCCGAACGCTTACTGTTATCATCCACCAATATTTCTTTTGTCTAGTGCTGACGCGCGAGGGTTAAGCGAAGATCAAATTGCCAGGAAAATAACGGAAATATCTTTGGCATATTATCACTCTCCCCAAGCGCCGGATCTATGCCGCATTGAAGAGTACCATATTGACCGTGTGTACTACGACGAACAATTTGCGACCCTGCCGCTCGAGCCGAAAGGCGATTTTATGCGAGCGGTTGCATTTTCGGTTAGGCCTGTCCAGCCATATTTTTGGGGAGCTTTGGGTGAATTCGACGAGCAAAATTGGTTGCATATTGGAGAAATAATAGCCGTCTTTCGTTCTGATAGCGGCTACACCGCGAAATCTGCCAACCCATAATGTGCGGCAGAAAGGTAGCGTTCCAACAGAGCGCTTCCAAAACTAAAACGTGACAGTCATTTCGAAAATGACTGTCACGTTTATCCGCGCTCAGCGCGAGTAACTTATGCCAACTCCGGCTTCCAGCGGCGGAGCAAGAAGCGGGAGGCGAACAGGAAGACAAAGGTCAGGAACATGTCCAGCAGCAGGATGGTGCGCGGGAAGGCCTCCACCCAGCCCTCGGTCCAGGCCAGATAGACGAGGCTGGTCAACGCCCCCGCGCCGATCAGGATCGCCAGCGGCAGCGACATCCAGGATACATTTTTCCCCGTGGAAGTATAGACCCGGAAGAGGATCAACGAACCGAAATAGACGGCCAGTCCCACCCGCAAGGCGTAAGCGAACGTGTTGACGAAGTCCGTTTTATCGCTGCCCAGGCGCAGACTGAAGCTGGCCCAGGTGGCGACCGCGATCAAGAGGACATCCAGGAGGATCAGCGGCAGTTTGCGGATGTTCACTCGCAGCCAGTCGCGCACCGGTCGCTCCAGCCGCAGGAAGACCAGCACCGAAAGCAGGATGACCGCCGGGACGTAGGTGTAGTACATCACCTCGAACGACATCGTACTGCCGGTCAGGGCCAGGACGCGCTCGTACAGCCAGCGCACCGGCACGTGCAAAATGTATAGGGCGTAACTGGCGTCGCCCAGAGTCACCAGCCAGGGGTGACTTAGCGCCTGTGAGATGCGCGTCGAGTCCAGGGCCAGGGTCAGGACGAAGAGCAGGAAGAACGGGGCCAACAATCCAACATCGAGGGTGAACGTGCCGAAGAAGGCGGGCAGGAATTCCCGTCCGATCAGGGCCGCGCTCGCCAGCGCCAGCGACAAAATCATCAGCCAGCGATTCGTGGACTGATTGACCGGATGGCGCGAGGCCTCGGTCAGGTACCAGGCGCCGCCTGCCACTCCCAGCACGAACGAGTTCAAATGGAACAAGGGAAAATAGCCCAGCAGGATGCGCCCGTCCGGCATGAGCTGGATATACAAGATGGAATGCACCACCTGGCTGACGATCCAGAAGCCGAGCGAAATCCAGATCAGGCGCTTGACCGGGATGCGCATGACCGCCAGCGCCAGGAACGGAAACAAGATATAAAAGAAGGCTTCCACCGAGAGCGACCAGGCCGCCAGGTTGAACGAAAGCGCGTAGCGCGGGATCCAGGCCTGGTACAAGAGCAGGTTCGCCCAGATCTTGTCGGCCTTGACCTTGGCCATGATGTCCAGATAGTAAAGGCAGGTCACGACGAAGGACAGCAGATAGACCGGATAGATGCGGGAGAAGCGGGCGATCCAATAAGTGCGAAAATCGAATTTCTTGCCGGGGCGATAGTAGGCCAACGCCATCACGAAGCCGGACAGAACGTAGAAGTAGCTCACCGCCGTCTGCCCGGAGGTCAACAGAGGCACGAGCGGAAAGAAATTAAACAAGGGCAGCCCGGCTCCGCCATGGAACAACACCACGGAGAACGCGGCCACGAAGCGCGTGAAAGTCAATTGATCGAGTTTTTTCATAAGTTGGCAGGTCGCCCTATTGTACTCTTGCCCGCCTTTCGGCGCTCAGGCCTTTTTCCCTCTCAAATAGATGAACCAGTAAGCCGCCGCCACCAGCAGCGCACCGCCAATGATATTGCCGAGCGTGACCGATATCAGGTTGTTCAATTTGTGCATTGTTCCGCAAAGAGAATCCTGCTCTATTCGGGGCTGGCCATTTTCAGGCCGGCTTGCGCGTCCCCAGCCAGGTACCCAACGCCGCCAACACCAACGCTAAACCGATGATGACAATCGCAGTCACATTGGTGCCGGTTCGTTTTGCAGGGGGCAATGGAGCAGGTGTGTCAGTGATTGTAGCCATCTCAGTCGCGGTCACAGTTGGCGACGCGACGGTGCGAGTGGGCGTCACGATCAAATATCCAATGGGAGTCGAAGTTCCCTTCGGTGTGGGCGAGGCTGGCAGCGGCGTGGGACCTTTCAAGACCAATAACTTCTCGCCGGGGTAAATATCGTTCGTCGGCAAGTTATTCAGCTTTCGGATCTCATCAATTTTCGTGCCATAAGCGATGGCAATGCTCCACAACGTCTGCCCGTAAGCAACTTCGTGATAGACCAGTCCGTTGGCATCGGGTGTGTTCGTGGTCACAGGCACGATGAAATCAGAAACCAGCGGTGTACCCGACACAACCGGCGTGCCATTGTCCGTTGTGCCACTGTTGCCTGGGGACCCATCCGGCGCACCCGCATCCAGCACATAATACACGATACCACCCGCCTTGCTGACCCCCGTCCCGGCCTCCACCAGGTTGGCCGAGAGCATCGTGTTCAAGTGCGCCGAGTCTCCCTGCCAGGCTGAAACCGCCCCCGCAGGAGACAAACCAGACCCAGCCTCCCAATTCTCTGAGAAAAAACTCCCCACCAGATATCCGGCCGCGCTGGCGCGATCCCTTGGAGTTGTCCCGCCGGGGCCGGTATGCCCGTATGCTCCGCCCGTTGCCGCCAAATAATCAGCCTGAACCTGGGCAATCTGCATCAGAATGGAATTCGAACTATATGCAGGCAGGCCATGTGCGGCTCGCAAGGCATTGACCGCAGCCAGCAACTCGGCAGAATTCTGCGGCGCTGAAACCGAAACGGACTGCGCCTGAGTGCCCGCTGGAAACAAGCCTACTGCAAACGCAAACAGCAGGCTGACGGCGATCAGTAAAACAGGTTTTCGCATTCAGGAATCTCCGGGCGGGATTATACCTCTACGCTCTCAACGACCTCGCCTCGTCCAGTGTCAGTTCGCGCCACTCGCCGGGCCGCAACCCTCCCAATTCGAGCGGACCAATCGCTATGCGAATCAGTCGCAGGGTAAAGAGTCCTACAGCGGCGGTCATGTGACGCACCTGGCGCTTCTTGCCCTCGCGCAATTTGATCTCCAGCCAGGCTGTCGGTCCGTGCGGGGTCACCGGCCTGGGTCGCGGGGGCAGGCCCGGGTCCGGGATGATGCGGGCGACCGCCGGGCGGGTGAAATACTCCTTGAGCTGGATTCCTTTTTCGAGCCGCGCCAGTTTATCGGGCGTGGGGTCGCCTTCTACCATCACCCAGTAGGTTTTCTCAATATGGTGCTGCGGGTCGGTCAAACGCTTGATGAGTAAACCATCGTCCGTCAGCAGGAGCAGCCCTTCCGAATCGCGGTCGAGGCGGCCGGCAGCATACACATCCGGCACCGGGATGTAATCCTTGAGCGCGGGATGCCCAGTGCCTTCGTCGGTAAATTGCGAAAGCACGCCAAAGGGCTTGTTGAAGAGAATGGTCCGCACGGCTATAATCATAACCGATGAGCGCCCAATCGTATCAAATCCGCGTTTGCCAGAATCCTGACTGTGGACTGCGTTATCCGCTGATGGAGGGACACCTGTTTGGGGAGCGTTGCCCGTTATGTTTGGGGGAGACCCGCCTCGTCCTGGCCCGCAGCCTGCTCCCGGAACAAGAGGAGTTGCCCGCGCCGAAAGAGGACCGTCGCTTAGCTGTCCTGCTTGACAACATCCGCTCGGCCTGGAACGTCGGCTCGATCCTGCGCTCGGCGGATGGGTTTGGGTTCAGCCATGCCTATCTGTGCGGGATCACGCCCACCCCCGACCAGGCGGAAGTCCGCAAAACAGCCCTGGGTGCGGAGGAATTCGTCACCTGGTCACATCACAAGGACGCGGTGAGGTTGGTTGAAGGTTTGAAGTTGGAAGGTTGGAAGGTATGGGCGCTGGAATTCGCGGAAGGCGGGCAACCACTTCATGTTGATTCGACTGGCGATTTGGACGACCTTGCTTTAATTGTCGGCAACGAGGTGACAGGTGTGGATCCGGGTTTGTTGGAACTGGCTGATCAAATTGTCTATCTCCCCATGCACGGACAGAAGCGCTCGTTCAACGCAGCGGTGGCCTTCGGCGCGGCGGCGTTTGCAATAAACACAGCAGAAAAGTATTAACAGTACTTCATGAAAGGGCTTCGTAGTGGCGACTTCGGTCGCTTTTTACCCGAACGACTGAAGTCGTTACTACATTTTCGTAAACTACTGATTAAAGACTTTTCACAAAAGTCATTGGTAGACGTAGACAACATGAAAGCGTATAATTCAAACATTGCATTTGTAGAATGACATCTTGTAAAGGAGGAACTCATGGCTGAACGCAGACTTCAAGCTGGCAACAATGGATTATTTTCCATTTCGAGTCGGGGACCAAAGGTGGACTTGGACCTGGCGCAAAATGAGCGGTCCAAATTCCATGTTGTTGAAAAAGACATGCCCGCCAATCTCCCCACCCAATATAAGGGCGTGACGATCAATTGGTTCGCCTGCTTCGGCGTGCGCCATCGCATGGCTGACGGCTCGGCAGGAGACTTCGCCGACGTCGAATATTTGATCCACCTGGATCAAATGCCTGGCAAGACTTTTTTGGCATTTTATGATGGCGCCATCCACGAACTAAGTGGAGAGACCAGCGGCGGAAAAACTCATGTACGATTGAACCGAGGCGACCCGCCGGTAGGGTCCGTACCGCCCTAATAAGACCAGGAATTACACCAACTTATCATCTTCAATAGATTGACAGGCATCCCAAATTGCCCGCCGCCAGGGAACGTTATCCACGTATCTGCGGCGGGCATTTTCGTCGCGAATACGGGCAATCTGGTTTTTGAGTTGAGCAGCCGCCGATTGCAGGATTTCGTCGGCGCGTGCGTCCTCGTTCTTTACAAGCGCCAGATAACAAGCAAGATAAATGCGAAGAGGTTCCTCTGAACCTTTCAACGTGCCGATGGCCAGCAGGTGAGAAAGAATCGTTTCTGCATCCTGCAGAGCCGAGACATTATCTCCTGTTTCCAATGCCACTTGGACATGAAGGGCAAATTCAATCTGCCGCACGCGCACCCGGTGCTGGACGGCAAGGTCACCTGCACGGACTGCCACGA
>JAKANW010000090.1 GCA_021823555.1 Chloroflexota bacterium | reverse complement strand
CTGCAATAGCATTGGACAACGGCAACCTCTATGTGCTGGATTCGCTTGCGCGGGCTCTTTGGGTGTATAACGGCAAAGACGGCGCATTCATTGATCGGCCCTATTTTTTCTTTGGCGGGCAAACCCATGAAAAGCAGGATGTAATTGACTTTATCATTTCTGGCGATGACCTGTATATGCTCCACGCCGATGGACATATCTCCACCTGCTCCTACAGCCATATCGAATCCAAACCGACACGCTGCCAGGACCCGAGCCCGTTGGTCAATCCTTTCCCGGCATATAAAGATACCGACCTGTTTGCCCAGACTCACCTGACTCAAATGCTCTTCACGCCCCCGCCTGATTCTGCCATTCTGCTGCTGGACGCAGACAGCCAAAACGTTCTGCGCCTGACCCCCAGCTCGCTCCAATTGCAGAACCAGTTCCGCCCGGCAATCGGAAGCGGCAACCCTCTGCCATCCAGTCCTGTTGGCGCGATCGCGGCCGGGACGAATCACGTCTTATACCTGGCGGTCAAAGACCAGGTGTATTTTGCGACCAACATGCCGTAAGGAGTGGAGCGATGAACAACCTGCTTGCGTCCTTGTCCGCTTTGTTCGGCAGGAAAAAACCGGCATCGCCGCCCGGGCCTGTTTACCCACCGGATAACGCAACCGAACCCGCGCAGATCACCACCTGCCGTGTGCTGGTGCTGGTCTATGACCCGGTCATGGACCTGGCCATCGGCCAGAAACTATCCCAGCAACAGAACTGGTACCGCGTGGAAGATATCGCGACCGGCTTCATGGCCGACATCCTGAAGAACAGTGGGGGCATGGCACGCTACCAGATCGCCCAGCGCATTGACATCAACGAATTCCCCGCCAAAACAGATGGCTTTGTCTACACTCCAGAGGGCTATACGGAGGTGATGCGCGGCGGCACTCCCCCACACATGCCTCAGGAAGTGGATTACATGCCCATCCTGACGCGTTTCAAAATCCTGGAGCGCGTGGCAAAAAACGAGATTGACGAGGTGTGGATCTTTAATTTTCCGAACGCCGGGTTCTACGAATCGGTCATGGCCGGGCCGGGGGCTTTCTGGTGCAATGCCCCGGCGCTCAAGAACACGGATGCCAGCCAGCGTCGTTTCATCATCATGGGATTTTCACTGGAGCGCTACATCGGCGAGGCGCTGGAAGCCTTCTGCCATCGCGCCGAATCGATCATGGACAAGACCTTTGCAAAACTTTCCAACGACGCCAACCTGTGGAGCCGGTATACGCGCTATGAACAGATCGCTCCGGGCAGGGCCGCCATTGGCACAGTACATTTCGCCCCGAACAGCACACGCGATTACGAATGGGACAATTCCGCCTACGTGAAAAGCGAATGCTACGACTGGCTGAATAACTTTCCCAACTTCAAAGGCGACATCCGCGACGTGAACGCGGCCGAATGGGGCAGCGGCGACACCCGCGCTCACCATCAATGGTGGCTCAATCATCTGCCGCGCGTAGCCGGGCGCAAAAACGCCATCCATAACAATTGGTGGCAGTACATCATCAATCCAAACCAGCCCACACCTTGAGGTCAGCTTGCCATAAAAAATTTCCCTACCGTACAAATGTCTTTGCGAGGGCGTTTTCCCCGAAGCAAGCCCCTGTTTGATAAAAAGTTTTCCCTGTCAAAAGGGGATTGCCACGCCGCCACACCTGCCCTGGCGGGCGGTGCCAGGGAAGAGCACCCCGCAAGTACATCGGGGCAGGCGAGCGGCGGCTCGCAATGACACAAATTTATGGGATGTACGGTAGAGAATAAAAAATAGCGATAAAGCACTGTTTGCAAGCTGCAAACCCAAAGTATCGTATGAAGATATACAATTAGCGGTAAAGATAAAACTTATGGACCTTCAAGGTATCTTTTACCCAAGCTCAAAAGCTACGGTCCGCATCGTTGTTTTCACTGTATATGCGATATATGCACTGTCGCTCATTTTGCTGCATAACCGCATGGGCACGGGGATCGCCGCCCTGGCCGTTGTCCCCGTGGCTGTTTCAGGCTGGTACCTGGGCGCAAAGAACGGTTTGATATCGGGGGTTCTTGCGTTTCTCATGACCGTGATCCTTACTGCGCTTCTGGGTTATTCGCTTTCTAATCAGATCGTTAATCCAGACGCTGCCATGGGCGGCTTGGCGCTCATCATCGTTGGGTGGGTCGTGGGCAAATTGGGGGAAGTGGATCGGGAACGAGCTGACGTTATTTCAAGATTGAAAAAAACGGAAATAGAGCGTCAGACGTACATCACCTTCATGGAAACGCTCAACAAAATCACGCGGACGGCCCTTGAGGCAGACAACCTCGACTCGGCGCTTGCAGTGCTCGTGAAGCAGATCGGGGAATTGTTCGAAGCAGATGACTGTTTCTTCTCGTTTTGGGATGACGTGAACAAGGTGCCTCTCCCCGCAGCCGCGTACGGCTCCATGGACGACATTTATCCATCCTTGAGATACGAGGCAGGCGAAAAGACCCTGGCATCTACTTTGATTGAGTCTGGGCAGCCCATGGTCTTTCCGGATATAAAAAACTCCCCTTACATCAATCCAAAAATCGCCAATCTTTTTCCAAGCCGTTCCATTCTTGGCCTGCCGCTTACAATTCAGAGTCGCAAACTGGCAATCCTCTATCTGGGATACAACGAGGTGCGCCAATTTGATCAGAGCCAGATCGAGCGCGCCAATATGGCTGCCCAGCAAATCGCCCTGGCTCTCACGAAGGTTCGGTATCTCGAGGATGCCTATAAACAGGTGAAACGGCTGACCGCTCTGCACGAAGTGGCCCTCGCTTCGACCGAGGCAGAAACTGAGGAAGAATTGATCGAGCGTGTCACAGAGATCATCGGGCAGAACCTGTTCCCTGATAATTTCGGCGTCCTAATGCTCGATGAAACAAATAACACCCTGCGCTCATACCCATCCTATCGTTTTAATGACCGCGAAAGGTTGAAAACGATTGATATATCCCTCGGCCAGGGCATCACAGGAGAAGTGGCCAGGACAGGCCAATCACAACGTATTGGCAACGTCCGCCAGATCCAAAACTATATCAATGTTGATGATCGCATCCATTCAGAGATCTGTGTACCCATCAAATTACGGGAACATGTATTGGGCGTCATCAACGCCGAAAGCGCTCAAAACGATGCTTTCACCATTGATGACGAACGTTTGCTGATCACGCTGGCTGGCCAAATGGCGACTGCCATCGAACACCTTCGCAGAGCCGAAGCCGAGCGACGATGGCTCAGCCAACTGGCCCATTCCAATGAATTGACCCGTATTCTCGCCCATATCACAACCCAGATCGAGAAAACGCCCAATGTAAGCGACGTAATTAAGACGCTGGGAGAAGAATTCCAAAAACTCAATATAATCAGCATCCTGGCATTTTACATTCCACGCAAAGACGAATTTGTCGTGGATTACACCCTGCTCTCCAAAAAACACACCGAGCAGTTAAGAGAATACCTGGGTTTTCCGATCACTTCTTTCTCGTTCCCAGCCGAGAGCATAAAAACCCTGTTGAATGCCAAAAATCTCACGACGCCGTCAATCATATCTACCCCTTTGGACAGGTTAGACATTTTGTTTCCGAGCAAGTTAAAGGGAATATCGTCAAAACTCCTCCAGATCGTTAACGTCGAGACCCAGACCCGGCTTTTCCATTTACCGCTGGTGTTCGAGGAACGGTTGTTGGCGGCTCTCTGGCTGTGGGGAGAAAATTTGGAAAAGGAAGATCTGCCAATCCTATCCACTTTCGCCAAACAAGTGGGGATTACCCTGGAGAATGCACGCCTCTTTCAGGAGGTTCAAAGCCTGGCCATCACTGACCCCCTCACCAACCTGCACAACCGTCGAAGCCTGTTCCAGTTGGGCAAAATCGAGTTTGGACGCTCGGCCCGACTCCAGCGCTCTTTCTCCTGTATCATGCTGGACCTGGATCATTTCAAACAAATCAATGATACCTATGGTCATTCAGTGGGTGATCGAATTCTCACAGAATGTGCGAGGCGGTGCCAGACTTCCGTGCGAGAAATTGACCTGGTGGGACGGTATGGCGGCGAGGAGTTCATCATTCTTCTGCCTGAAACCGCACTGGATATGGCTTTACGAATAGCTGAGCGGCTACGAAATAAAATATCTGAACCAGTTCCAATTCCCGATAAAAAATTATTATTGAATATAACAGCCAGTTTGGGGGTAGCGAAGAAGGACGAGAACACGCCCAATTTTGAAACATTAATAGCAAGAGCCGATCAAGCCATGTACATCGCCAAACACAAGGGGCGCAATCAAGTGGCTGTGAGTACTTAATTACAACCCTGCGGATTTTCCGTTAAAGTTTTCTCCAAACCTGATACAAGCCAAGCTTTCCTCCATCCCCATCGGACTCAAACGACTCGCTCACGCGCAGCCCAACCTGCCCGGCCAACCCGGACAATTCCTCCACTGAGAAGTGATGCACGTAACGCAAGCCCCGTCCATCGCGGCGCCAATCGAGCAGGTAGTCGCCCGCGTCCACGTCGGAGTCCTTCAAACCGATCCTGTCCCAGGGTTGGATGCGCGCCTTGAGCCGCGGGCTGTTGAGGAACTGCCAGTTCGAAAGGATGAAGCGTCCATCATCGGGAAGCAGGGCAGAAACTGTATTCAACAAATTCAAGCGTAGTTCTTCGCCAGGGATGTGATGCAGGACAGCGAAAGCAATTATCAGTGACCAGTGTTCAGTCACTGATAACTGGTCACTGATGACTGATAACTGAGTCAAGTCCACGACGCGAAAGGTGGCCGAGAATCCTTCGGGCTGCGATTCGGCCGCTCGGAGCAGAGGCAGGCTGAAGTCCAGGCCAAGATACGGGCCGCGGTGGCTGCGCCGCGCCAGTTCGCGTGCCAGTTCCCCGTTGCCGCATCCCAGGTCAAGGATCGCCTCATCGCCGCGCAGGGTTCTCAGAATCCGCAATACGCCGGGCTGCGATCGTTCGCGCGTGGCCGAAAAGGACGCGCCAAACTGATCGTAAAATTCGCGGTTTAGGGCAACCAGGCGGGAGGCGGTGGCCGAATCCATAAGCGGAATTATAACGGTA
This sequence comes from Chloroflexota bacterium, assembly GCA_021823555.1. Next base: position 3,349 of record JAKANW010000090.1, on the reverse strand, counting down.
TAATCCCGTCATGCTTTCAGCCGCTGAAATCGAGCGATTTTCGCAGGAATTCGAGCGCAAAACGCCGCAGGAGATCATCACCTGGGCGGTGGAGACCTTTTGGCCCGAGATCGCCCTGAGTTCCTCGTTCCAGACGCAGAGTATGCCGCTGCTGCACATGGCGATCCAGATCCAGCGCGCCCTGCCTATCTTTTACCTGGACACGGGCTATCACTTCTGGGAATCGTTGATGTTCCGGGAGGAGATTGCTCACAAATTGATGCTGAACGTGGTGGACCTGTACCGAGACTCGCGCTGGGATGTGTTCGTGCGCCAGCGCGTGCGCACCCTGCCGCTCGAAGACCCCGACCTGTGTTGTTACATCCATAAAGTGATGCCCATGCAAAAAGCCATGCGCGAGGTCAAAGCCTGGATCAGCGGCATCCGCCGCGACCAGACGCCCGAACGGGCAGGCGCAAAAATCCTGGAATTGCAAAAGGATGGCCTGCTCAAGATCAACCCGCTGCTGAATTGGACGAAGCAGGATGTGCAGGCTTATATCCAAGAACACAACCTGCCTGCCCATCCGCTTTACGAAAAAGGTTATCGCAGCGTGGGCTGCGCGCCCTGCACGATCGCCGCCGGCGCGGACCAGGACGAGCGCGCTGGTCGCTGGGCCGGCCGCGGCAAGACGGAATGCGGTCTGCATACCCGTATGTTTGAAAAAGGTTTATCGGAAGCGCAGGCTGATTTTGTGATCCACCCTGAATTGAACGGGCTGACCAAATGACCCTGAACGAACGCCAGCGACAGTGGCGCGACCGCCAGCAGTTGACACCCGAAAAGCTCGATCTCGCCCGCCGCGTGCTGGAAGACATCCGCAGCGGCCGCGAGGTGATGCGCGCCCTGCGAAGTTATCCCCTGCCGCATGGCGGCTACCTGAGCAAGTCCATGCTGGTGGGCGCCTACCAGGAAATCGTCGCGGCGGGCGCCTGGCCGGAAGACCCGGCCCTGCTCGAACGCATCCGCATGAAGCCGGTGCGAACGCTTTCCGGCGTGACCACCGTCACGGTGTTGACCAAACCATATCCCTGCCCCGGCAAGTGCATCTTCTGCCCCACCGACGTGCGTATGCCCAAGAGTTACCTGCCGGATGAACCCGGCGCGATGCGCGGCCTCGAACATGACTTCGATCCGTACGCGCAGGTGAAATCGCGGCTTGAATCGTTGGACTCGGTTGGGCATCCCACCGACAAGATCGAGCTGCTCATCTTGGGCGGCACCTGGTCATCGTATCGCCGCGACTATCAGGAATGGTTCGTCCAGCGCTGTTTCGATGCAATGAATGCACCCATCCCCCCAGTTCCTCTTCCCCGCGGGGACGGGGGGTTAGGTGAGACTCACAAATTGAACGAAACCGCCTCTCACCGGAACGTGGGACTGGTCATCGAGACCCGGCCGGATGAGATCACGCCCGATGAGCTGCGCTGGCTGCGCCATCTCGGCGTGACCAAAGTGCAGATGGGCGCGCAAAGCCTGGATGACCACATTCTTGAGATCAACAAACGCGGACATGACGTGGCGACCACCCGCAGAGCAGTCGCATTGCTCCGAGCCGCAGGGTTCAAGATCGTCCTGCACTGGATGCCCAACCTGCTGGGCGCCACTCCCGAATCAGACCGCGCCGATTTCGTCCGCCTGTGGGATGACTTCTGCCCGGACGAGATCAAGATCTATCCCAACCAACTGCTGGCCAACGCCGAGCTGTACGAATATTGGCAGCGCGGGGAATTCCATCCCTACAGCACCCAGGAATTGATTGACCTGATCGCGGATGTGAAACCGACCATCCCGCGTTATTGCCGCGTCAACCGCATCATCCGCGACATCCCGTCCAACAACGTTGTCGAGGGCAACCGCCGCACCAGCCTGCGCCAGGACGTGCACGACGAGATGAAACGGCGCGGGACGCGTTGCCAATGTGTACGTTGCCGCGAAATCCGCGGCGAAGCGGTCCACCCGGATTCGCTGCACCTCGATGATTTGGCCTACCGGGCGGGCGCGGCCGAGGAGCATTTCCTCTCCTTCGTCACTCCCGATGACCGGTTGGCCGGTTTCATTCGCTTGTCCCTGCCCGGTCAAGGTTCTCCCTCCACAGGCATGAGCGACCTGGACGGCGCGGCCCTGATCCGCGAAGTGCACGTCTATGGACAATCCCTGCCGGTCGGTGTGGAACAAGTCGGTGCAGCACAACATGCCGGGTTAGGCACGCGTTTGCTGGTAGAAGCAGAGTCCCTGGCGCGCGAGCGCGGCTTTCATCGCATGGCCGTTATCTCGGCCGTCGGTACGCGTCAGTATTATCTCGACCGTGACTTTGAGCGCGGGGAATATTACCTCGTCAAAACCATTCGGTAAGACATATCCCTTCACGGTGTCATGGATACTCTCCTTCAACTTTTCTGGACTTTCATCAAAGTCAATCTTTTAAGCACCTCAGGGCCTGCGTCCGTTGGCCTGTTGTATCACGAAGCCGTGCCAGGCATGGTGACGGAAGGCCAGTTCGTTCAGGCCGTCGGCCTCTCCTCCGTTTTGCCCGGCAGCGACGCGTTGCAACTGGCGATGTACGTCGGCTATGCGGTAGCCGGAATCCCCGGTGGACTGGTTGCGCTGCTCGCTTCCATTTTGCCGCCCACCGTTATCATCCTGGGGATTACCTTGATCCTGCATCGCCTGCGGCGGGAGGTCTGGGTGAGCAATTTCATTGAGGGCCTCACCCCCGCCATTTCCGTGTTGATGCTCTTCACTGCCTGGAAAATATTTGAAAATGGCGGAACAACAGGCTGGCAGGCCTGGGTCATAGGTTTGGTCAGCCTGGTTGCCATGTTCCTGGAAGCGCCCGCCCGTTTCATCATTTTGATTGCCGGCCTGATCGGGGTATTCTTCCTTTCATGAACCAGTCGAAGTTCTCCGTATGGCTGCGCCTGTTGTGGATGTTCCTCAAGGTCAATATCCTCTCGCCTTCCGGGCCTGCTTCCATCGGTTTATTGTATAAGGAGGCTGTCGGCGCGATCATGACCGAATCCCAATTCGTGGAGGCGGTAGGTTTCTCGAATGTACTGCCCGGCAGCGAAGCCTTGAAACTGGCAATGTTCGTGGGCTTCGCAGCGGGTGGAATCCCCGGTGTACTGACAGCCCTGCTCGGTTCCATCCTGCCGCCCACTGCTCTCATGATGGGAGTCGTGGTGGTTCTGCACCGCTTGCGGCGCCGCGCTCGCCGCCGATCATCGCGTCTGCACCGCTTGCGGCGCGGCGACGGGCGATGGGCCGGCACCGGCCGCCGCAGCGTCCGCTACGGCCGCGCCGCCGGCCG
>JAKANW010000089.1 GCA_021823555.1 Chloroflexota bacterium | reverse complement strand
GGGGTTGGGGTGAGGGAAAATTATGCGCGATAAACCTTCACGTTCGTATTGGTAAAAGCGGCCAATCCGCTGGCAGGTTCGCTGGCCGGATTCAACAAATCCAAACCGTTGACGCCGCGGCCTTTTGCCCATCGTCCAACTGCCGTGTGACCCTGGTTATACGGCAGGTTGACCACATCCGGGCGCAGACCTTTAACGAAGCGCACCTTTGTTTTGACTTTTCCAAACCCGCTCTCGACCCAGACTTCATCCTGATTCTGCAGCCCAAGTTTTTCCGCGGCGGACGGATTCATCTCCAGCCACGAGTCCCAGGTTTCGCCGACAGTCATGCCGCTGATCTCTTGCAAGGTTGGCATGTTGGCCGCGGCAGTGACCGGGCCGAGGCTCATCAGCGTGAACACATTCAACATGAACGGATATTGAGTCGGGTCGCCCGCTTGAGGCGCATCTTCATGATGCGGCAGATTGACCGCGTCGCCCATTTGCAAAATTCCAAACGCGGCCAATTGCCTCTTATTCATCTTGCCAAAGAGACAATTCATCTCGCGGCTGTAGAAATCGAAACGGCCATCGCGCGGAGCATTCAATCGGTCGCGCCCGACTACTTCGTTGATCCAGTGCTCGCTGCCGCGATGAGCGAAGCGATAACCGGGGATCAGCCATACGCCAAGTTCCTGGAAAGTTTTCCAGTCTACGCCCAAAGAATCTTTCAAGCGGAATTGAATTACTTCTTCAAATGTCTGCCACGGGAAGGCTTGCGCGACCGTCCCGCCCATAGCCTGCGCAATTTGCAAAATGACATCGCCCGTGTTGCGCGAGTCGAGTCGGGGGGGAATGGCCGGTTGTCGCAGACCCACTCCCGGGTAGCCCAGACCGTGGATCGCGTCATCCTGCCAGCGTTCGAGGAAGGTCGCTTCGGGCAGGATCAAGTCTGCATACCGAGTCGATTCATCCACAAAACTGGAGAATGAAACGATGAAAGGAATCTTTTTGAAAGCGTCAACAAAACGTTTGCCGCCGGGCGCTTCATAGACCGGGTTGGCGTCATACAAAAATAATGCTTCAACTGCCGCGCCGCCGAGCACTTGATCGGCGACGGCTTGATATACGTGGCGGGCCAGGGGGAACTTCGTTCCCGCGCCGTCCACGCGCTCAGTGGAAAGACCGCGGCTGGCGGTTGCATCGTTTGGCAATGTCGGCCAATCGGCGCAATCGAAATATCTCTGTGTGAGCACGCCGCCTGGCCGGTCAATGCTCCCGACCAAACCATTGAGCATGTGCACGGCCATGGCCGCGTAAACACCTTCTATGCTTCCATTCAACAGCCCGCCTTTGCCGGGCAGGATGGCGACGGCGGGTGTGTTGGTGGCAAACTCACCGGCCAGCCGCGCAATCGTGGACGAAGGTACGCCAGTGATTTGCTCGACCCGCGCGGGATCATAATTTTCAAGCACAAAATTCTTGAAGCCTTTGCGGGTCTTCCCGTTCTCGTCGGTAAAGTCATCGAAGCCGAAAGCATAGTTATGGATGAAATCCGAGTCGAGCAGCCCGGCGCGGATGATGACGTTGGCGATGCCGAGCGCCAGAGCCGCGTCGGTGCCGGGCTTGATCGGGATCCAATCATCTGCCTTCGCGCCGGTGATTCCCTGGCGCGGGTCAACCACAACAACTTTGCTGCGCAAGGCGCGTCCACGGCGCGCATAACTCATGCCGCTGATCGTGCGTTGCGGATTCCACCCGGCCTCCAGCAAACTCGCGCCGAACGACAAAATGTAATGACTGTTTTCCAAATCATAAACGGGCAGGTCATAAACGCCCTGAGTGAGATACACACCGAGTTTCGCGGCGGCCACATTCAAACTTTCCTTGCGGACGAAGTTCGGCGAACCGACCGCCTGCATGAAACGTTCGAACAGCGGGCGCATTTGTCCGCGCGTTTCACCGGCCATGAAGACGAGTCTTTCGGGATGTCCGGCGGAGCGCAGGCTGTTGAGTTTATCCGCCGCCGATTTGATGGCATCGTCCCACGAAATCGCTTCCCACTGACCGCTGCCTCGGTCGCCTTTGCGTTTCATTGGGCCGGAGACGCGGTCTGGGTTGTAAAGTAATTCCGGTGCGGCCTGACCTTTCGGGCATAACGCTCCGCCGTTGACGGGGTGCATCGGGTTGCCTTCGAGCTTGACCACGTTGCCATCCGCGACGCGCGCCAGGATGCCGCACCCGCTCGAGCAAAGCGAGCACACGCCTGGGACGATCACATCATTGGCGGATGTAGTGACCGTTCCCGCGGCGGCCGAAGCGGATTCTGTTCCAACGAGGTGGGGCAATTCCAAAGCGACTGCGGTGCCTGCTGTGGCGGTGGCTATCTTGAGAAAATCACGTCGAGATAAAGTTGCCATCTCAATTGCCTCCGCAGGAAGAATTGTCAGAATTGGATGAACAGCTCAAGTGTCCGGGTTGAAGCGGAAATTCGTCGGGAGGTGGCGTTGCCTGCCCGCTGGCAAGTCCGGCCACGTACGTGACCAGTGCATCCAACTGATCATTCGTGAACTTGCCTTTGAAAGATGGCATTCCACTGCGGACGCGGCCGTTCAAAATCTGCGAACGAATTTTGTTGTCAGGCAATCCCGAATTGATCAGCGCCACGCCGAACAGGCCTTCGCCTTGTTTGCCGTGACAGGCAGAGCAGGCAATTTCGAACAACTCTGAGCCGTCGTTTACACCGGGAGCAACAAGTACATTTGGCAATTCAGGCACTTTGTCTGGCTTGCCTTTCGCAGCCCACAGCAATCCCTGCAATGTGCGCGGCCCACCGCCGCCCGGGCTGACGTGACAGGTGGCGCAAGGCTCGCCGGTGCGCTGCGCGTATTCCGGTAATGCGTGGCCGGGGGTGGAACCCCAGACCGTGAAAAACAAAAAAATGCCGATGACGATAACGACAACCAGTGCAATCTTGGAAATTCGAGTCGAAGATGGTTCCATGTTGGACCTTAAGTAATTTCAAGGGGAGAAGGAAATCTTCTCCCCTTGAACAGAGAGCAATTGGTTATTTGGTCGGAAGCGTTTGAAGATAAGCGATGAGATCCGCGATATCCTGTTGCGACCAGCCGAGGTTCATACCGGCGGGCATGTGCGCACCTGGTTCACCGACGGTGCCGACATGGAACATGGTTTGCGGCTCATTGACGGCAATCGTGCCGACATATTCGCCTTCCGTTGATCCTTCTTCGGCAAAGTTGATGGACTTGCCGTCCGCGCCGTGACAGATCTGGCAGACAGAATTGAATTCGGTCTTGCCGTGCGCGGGATCGCCCTTCACACTTCCATCCGCGTTGAAATAAGCGGAGCGGTCGCTAACACCGTTTTGCAGGAAGGCGATCAATGCATCCAGTTCCGGGTTGGTAAGGTACGCTGAGAAATCGTGCTTGGGATCTTTCTTGCCGGTCAAAATGGCTTTCAAGTCATCAGCCGATTTGTTCTTGGCATCCAGGACGCCGGGGAAACCGGTGTAATTCTCCGTGCCAGGAGCATTCACGCCATCTTTGCCTTTGTAATCGAAACCGTGACAGACTGCGCAGGTGTAAGTGTCCGCGCCGCTGAGTTGGCTGGTGGATTGTGTCGCCCAAAGCGCTTGGTTGCCATCGGGAGCATTGGCGCCTGTCGCCGCCATCCAATCATCGTAAATGCGCCCGCCTTCAGTGACCTGGCTCGAGGTCGGCAGGGTTTGAAGGTAGGCAATTACATCGGCATAATCCTGGTTTGTCCAACTGTTGTCAATTCCGGATGGCATCTTCTCGATGCCGGGCTGGCCGAAGCGTAACTTGGTCAGCAACTCAACAGGTGATTCGTTGGCGATGGTTGCTGGATATTCAGGCTCTGCATCGGTTTGGAAATTGATTGCAAGAGCCTGAGGCCCGTGACATTCCACGCAGTTATCGTTGAAGAGTTTCTTGCCATTATCGGGGTTGCCGTTCACTGGTTTGCCATCCGCCACAATGGCCGTAACATCAATCTGTTCCTTGCTGATGAAGAGCGCCAGGTCGGTCAGCGCCTGGTCATCAAGATATTGAGAGAAATCATGCTTGGGATCGGTGGAGCCTTTGAGCACAGCCAGGATCACGTTCGGGTCCTTGCCCGCAGATGCCTCAATGCCGGGGAAGCCCTGATCGCCTTTGAAATCGAAGCCATGGCAGACCGCGCATCTGTAGGAATCTTCGGCGGTGGTTTCGCCTGCAGAAGTGGAAGCAGCCCACAACGGGTTGACGTCCTTCGGCGCGTCCACGCCAAGTTCCTCGAACCAGATGTCATATAACTTCCCGCCGCGGATCGAATCGCCGGTCAACTCTGGAGCGGCAGTCGGCGCCTCGGTCGCCGCGACGGTTGGGGCGGTGGTGGCTGCGGGCGCGGTCGTCGCAGTGGTTTGACTCCCACATGCCGCCAGGATCGCCCCGGCCACGAGCAGTACGCCAAGCAGGATGAGCATTCTTTTCATTATTTCATTCTCCTCGCGAGACCATCTTTCCATGGAATCGCTTGCGTTGTTTTGTGGTCTTAAAATAACATTAGGGCCCGTATAAAGGATGTCGCAAAATGTCGCAATTGCGTCCTCATTTGGCGCGGGTGCGGCGAAGTGGATATAATCTAATCAGGAAAAGAAAATGAATTTAATCGCTCTACTTAGGAAACGCCTGAAGAACACTTGGGACTGGCTGCTCGACCTGGATGTCCTTGAATGGGCGCTTCCGATTTTTCTGGCAGTCACGGCCATCATCTTTGAGCTGGTCGAGCACAAGGATGAAATGGACGACCCCTACTTTATCGGCGAGATGATCATCTTTGGTTTCATGGGGCCGATCATCATCCGCGGCATCCTGGTCTGGATGCACGGTTTGATGAACGCCCAGAAACAAGCCAATGCAGAAATCCTGGCGCTCAACCGCGACTTGGAAAGCAAAGTCAACGAGCGCACCGCCGCGTTGGAACAACGCAACGCCGAGCTTGATCGCGCCAACACGGAATTACGTGCGCTCGATGAAATGAAATCCGACTTCGTTTCGCTGGTCAGCCACGAACTGCGCGCCCCATTGACCGCTTTGAACGGCGGCCTCGAACTGGCACTGCAATCCAGCGAAAATCTTCTGCCACGTTCGCGCGCGATTTTGGAGATCATGACGGATGAAAGCACGCGGCTGACGAATTTCGTTCAGACCATTTTGGATGTTTCCCGTTTGGACGCAGGAAAACTCGCCATCACATTCGGACCTGTGGCCGTGCTGCCTTTAATGAAACAAGCCGCGGCGATTGTCCTGGCGTCGGGTCAACGTAAAGTGGAGTGGAACATCACGCCCGGCCTGCCGCCGATATGGGGCGACGAAACTTATCTCGAACAGGTGATTCGAAATTTGATTTCCAACGCTGACAAATATTCCCCGGCCGATAAACCCATTCACCTTTGCGCCGGGTTGGACGATGACAAGATCCGCATCAGTGTCAAAGACTACGGGCCTGGAATTTCCACTGACGTGGGCGAACGCCTTTTCAGCCGCTTTAGCCGTCTCCAAAGCGCAGAGAGTTCCCCGCCTGGATGGGGCCTGGGATTGTATCTGGGACGAAAACTGATCGAAGCGCAAAATGGCAACATAGGATTTGTCTCTCCAATTTGGGAAAGTGACAGAGTTGCATCAGGCAGTGAGTTTTTTATTCTGATGCCCATTGCCCAAACTCCTGAGGATGATTTGGAATGACCAACCTATTGATCATTGATGATGATAAAGGTCTGACCCAGCTATTGAGCGACTATTTATCCGGTCAGGGTTATAGTGTCCGCTCAGCAGGAAACGGGAAGCTTGGCTTGCGCGCCATGTATGAACGTCAGCCCGATATTATCCTGCTGGATGTGACTATGCCTGAGAAAGATGGCCGGGAGACTCTCAAGCGCATCCGCGAGATCAGCAACCTGCCGGTTATCATGCTCACCGCACGCGGCGATGAAGCCGATATTTTGCAGGGCTTCTCGTTGGGCGCGGATGATTATGTCACCAAGCCATTTTCTTTTGCGCAACTATCCGCGCGAATACATGCCGTGTTAGGCCGCTCCGTACAGGATAATGCCGCGGAGACCAAACTTTCCTCCGATGGATTGGAAGTGGATGTTCGACTCAAACGCGTCTGGCGCGACGACCAACCGCTGGCTTTGACCCCCACCGAATTCAAGCTATTGGTGGCTCTCATGCGCCATCCCGGTGAAGTTATCTCGGCTGAAGATTTGGTGCGCGAAGTCTGGGGTCCGCAATACGCCAACGAAATTGGATTCGTTCGCCGCTATGTCTGGCATTTACGCCAGAAAATTGAGCCTAATCCTGAAGATCCTCGCTATATTCATAATGACCGGGGCTTTGGATACCGGTTTGGCGATCAGGAAATCAAATAACCATACAAAATTGGCCTTTCGTCCCTGATTGTGTGTATCTCTACCCCCAAGTATAGTATTATGACTTTCTCTGCGAGTTTTGCGGTCTCTGCGGTGAAGTTTTTTGTATCCCGGCCCCGGAATTAAGATACCCCCGTGAGTTTGTTACTATTAAGTAACAGAAGATGTAGAATGAACAATGAGGGGTTGTACAATCAAGGGTGGACAGGCTTTTATCTGTATTATCTTGAACGGGATTGCCGCCTTGGTCCTGGGTGAACGATGTAAGTTCGGACTGGTTCAAGGATAATAAGGTGAGCACAAAAAATCGAAAGCTGCTACTTATCAGATCTGATTTCAAGACGGTCAAAAGTACACGCTTTGAGTGGATCATCAATCATTTGCTTTTCACGCCATCGATCCTATCTGTGGGTTTGGCCCTCAGCCTTTCATTGACATGGATATCAGCCGGTCTTGCTCAAGGTGGCTCGGCGTTCATCAGGCAGGTGCGGGCCATGGAAAGCGAAAAAACCGGACTTCAATACCCGACCGGTCTGGTTTTCTCATCGAGGGCGACTGCCTTTTACGCCATAGATGGACTGGTACCAGTGGAATCCCCGCCAGCCGCTACCGACATCATTAAACTGACGCTCTTTGCGCGTCGGGCTGGTTCCACCCGGATCGCGGCGCAGATTAAGGATCCAATCAACACAGCGTTCGACAATAAGATCGGCCGCTTGCTCATTTTGCAATTCCCGGAAAATCAATTGCTGGAGGTACGTGAAGGATCAGATGGCAATCTGGATCCAAAGACGTTAATCCGTTACGATGCTAGGCGCTTTGGCCTGCAGAACCCGCAAGGCATGACCGTTGACCCGGCGAGTGGATCCTTGTTTATTCTGGATGCCGTTGGGCCCCGGATCGTTCGCGTCGAACCGGGACTGACCGGAAACTTCGACAGGGCGGTGATTTCCGAAGTGAATTTACAGTCCACTGGTTTGGTCGCTCCCCGCGGTCTCGCTTTAGACCCCACAACAAGCCATCTCTATCTCGTAAACGCGGCTGAGCAAGAGTTGTATGAGCTGAGCCAGACCGGCATGGTATTGTCAAACCGCGACTTGTCTCAATTCCAGATAGGCAGCCCCCAGGGAATGATCTTTGCATCCAGCGGTGACCAGACGGACGATCCCCTGCAGGTGAGTTTGTATCTGGCTGGCAGTGGCGGGGCGGCCGGGAAAGGCGGAGGGAGCAACTCGTCCCAAGGCGGACAGCGCCAGCCTGCGACTGGCTGGCGCTGTCCAGAGCTCCGGTCAAATCCTGGAGTTTTCTCTGACTGAGCCCGTAGGCATGGCTGCTGCGGCGAGTTCGGTCCAATCTTCTTTGATACGGACTACCAACTTAGCGGCGATCTCGCCGCCCAGCCCTGACCCTTCCGGGCTGACCTATCTACCCTTGAGCAACACGCTGCTAATCTCGGATGGGGAAGTCGAAGAAAAAGTGAACGGCATCACCCATTTTGCCGGTGCGAACCTTTGGGAAATGACCCTGAGCGGCGGTGTTGTTCGCACTGCCAATATTTCTCCGGTCGCACCTACGGTGGTTCCCATGACAGACGAACCCACAGGGGCAGCCTGGAATCCGACCAATGGACATTTCTTCTTTTCCGATGATAACGATTACAAAGTCTATGACTTGAATCCGGGGATAGATGGACAGTATGGCAGCGCCGATGATACCTGGACAAGCTTCGATACCCTGGCTCTGGGGATTGGCGATCCGGAGGGAATCACTTATGACACATGGCACAACCAATTATTTCTTGTGGATGGAACGAATAATGAAATCTACCGGTTCACACTTGCAGGCAGCCTGATAGCTCACTTCGATGTAGCAACTTATGGTGTGGTTGATCCGGAAAGTGTTGAGTTCAACCCCGATAGCGGCACACTGTTTGTGCTCAGCAGCTCATCCAATCGTGTGATCATCGAGACAACCATTACCGGCACCCTGCTCCAGACCATCAACGTTTCCGCGAATAATGCAAAAGCCCCAGCCGGATTGGCTTACGCTCCAGCCAGTGACGGTTCTGGAACGAGGCGTTTTTACATTGTAGATCGAG
>JAKANW010000088.1 GCA_021823555.1 Chloroflexota bacterium | reverse complement strand
CAGGTTTTTAGACTGCATTTCCAACATCAGGCGACGGTCACCTCTTCCCGACGCCCAGTCCTGGGCCGCCGTTAAAAGCGCGCTGGCCATTCCCTGACGGCGGAACTGCACCCCTATAACCAGGTCTGTGACGCGGGCTTCCAGGGCCGCCCCACGCTTGACCAGGGCAATATAACCAACCGGGTCAGGGCCGATCAAGGCTGTGAACATCATAGCCTTGTGTTTCCATTCATCCGCCAGGGAAAACTGATCCTGCGGATATGCCAATGCGATGGAACGAGGCAGGCGCACCTCACGAAATGCCGCTAGGATCTGGTTATTCTCGCGGCGCAATTCCAATTGCCAGACGTATTCACTATTTACAGAATGATCAAGCGCCATCAAACGTGGCAAGTCAGAGGGGTTGGTGGAACGGATTTGAAATTCAGTCATTTTAAGGAGCTGCTACACTAATTGGAATGATGCAGGGCGGCATGGCCTGTCCTTTATTATCGGTCACGACCACCCGCAATTGATAATCACCAGGCGTAAGGGCTGTGGTATCCCACAAGCCCAATTGTTCGTCCTGTTTGACTTCGGTCCCGGCAGCAATCGTGGCCCAGGTCTCGCTGCCGCGCGGGGCAACTTCATACTTATAAAAGCCAAAATTTGGTATATTCACGGTTCCCATGATCTCGACATTACCTTTCACTGTCTCACCCGGTTTTGGAGAAGAAATCATCAGTTGCCCTGCCACACAACCTTGCGTATTGGCAGAGACCGACGGTTGGGGGGCAGACGCAATCTGGGTCATCACCTCGGGCGAAAGCGTGCCGACCGGAGTCACCAGAATATCAAGCGTGGCTGTCGGTATAAAAACATCAGCGGGCAGGCCGGGGATCACAAAAGAGGCCACTACAAACTCGGCAAAAAATAAGATCAAAACCAACACGTTGACTGTCACTGCTGCTCTCATACGGCGCAGGGAAAATTCGCGTTCCAGACTATAAACTGCCCGCTGCCATTCACGCCAGGATTTCCATAACCAACGGAATGCGAACAGTCCCCCAATTGCCAATACAATATAAATCAAAACCTCATACGAGGCGAGAAACCGATACAAACCTGCCATCTGGTAAAGTGCGCCTTGTTACATTCCGCGTAAAACACCGCGGAGTATCGTTTCAATTTGGGGAGTGATCACCTTTCCAGCCTCGATGACTTCCTCGTGAGTTGTAACGGTTGAGCCATCCAGGTTGGCTTTGTTGCTGATCCCTGAAAAACCAAGCACCCGCATTCCGCCGTGACGGGCCACGATCACCTCCGACACGGTGGACATCCCCACCGCGTCGGCTCCAATGATTCTCAGGAAGCGCAGGTCGGCAGGCGACTCGAAAGAGGGGCCGCTCAACCCGGCATATACACCCTCCCGCAGGGTGATATTATTCTCTTTTGCCGCGCGCCGCGCCAGGTCACAAAGCGAGTGGTCATAGGCCTGGCTCATATCCGGAAAGCGCGGGCCAAATTCATCCAGGTTTGGTCCAAAGAGTGGATTCGCGCCTGCCATGCCCATCAGGTTCAGATTATCGGTAATCAACATCACTTCGCCGGGTTTAAAGTCAGGGTGCACTCCACCGGCGGCGTTGGTTACGATCAAGGTTTGGATGCCCAACCGTTGCATCACACGGATCGGCAGGGTCACCTGCGCCATGCTGTAACCTTCATAAAAATGAATCCGCCCCTGCATGACAAAGACAACTTGCCCCTCGAGTTCTCCGATAACAAGTCTTCCGGTGTGTCCCTGAACTGTCGAAACGGGGAAGTGGGGCAGTTCCCCAAAGGGAATGCGATCGGCCTCTTTAACGGATTCAGCCAAACCGTTCAAGCCTGAACCGAGGATGATCGCCGTCTTCGGCTGGTAGGAGGTTCTGGCCCGAATCGCCTCGACAACCTCGTCAATTTCCTGCAAGGTGAGATAAGTTTGCATCTTCTACTCGACTAGATAAGTGTTAGGACTTCCGTCCCCACCAAAATCGGATCATTGGCAAGGAAATTATATCAGAAACATTGAATTGGGGTCTCAAAAGGTAGAAAAAAAACGTTTCTTATGCTATCCTCTCTCCATTGGCCCCCTTATGAAAAGACATTCGTTTTACACTTTGAATATCCTGGCTGCCGGCATCCTAGGGATCACAGGGGAGAGTTTTTTGCTCATACCGGCCCGTGTCCAGGCTATTACGAGTCAACTGCCCACTTTTGCAGTCCTGGTCCTGGGGATTTTTTTTATTCTCAGCGCACTAGCCACCAGTATGGCGATCATTATTTCTGCCAAATCCCGTCACCAACGTCTCCTGTTGGTTCTGAGCATAGTCATGCTGGCGCTATTAACCTGGCTCTATCTAAAAGCGGGACTTTATATAGAAGGGCTGCTCATCTCCGGTGTCATCACTGCCAATGTAATTGCGTCCTCTCGAAGCGCGAGCGAGAGGAAGTTCGAAAAAGATATTCTGTTTTGGACAGCCATCGCCATCAACGTAGTTAGCGGTATCTTCCTGCTCAGCAACCAACTTGCAGCCGGGAACGAACTATATAAACTCCTGGTTGCATACAAGGATATGCTGGGGACCATTTTTCTCCTCTCTGCTCTTTTGGCAAGTTTGACACTCTTCCGCCCTGCCAACAAAATCAACTGGCTGCTGTCCAAGTTCCTGATGTTCCCCTGGGTTCTGTGGATACTAATCTTCCTGATCCATCCAAGCATACCCAACGTGCTCATTCCACTAATGATGGCGGGGATTTTACTGTTGAACGATTCCATTCCATGGGAACAATTCGTCCTGCCCGAGGGCGATATGCTTGGCCAGCGCTTAATCCTGGTTGGCAGCATTATCATCATTGTGTCCATCTGCTTTCTGGCGCTCCTTCTCAGCATCCTCGACCAATCCCTGGTCCGTGCAGGTTTATCAGTCAGTATCCCAATCAGGGAAATCGCTTTTGCACTTTACACTTTCTTAACCCTGACGGTGATCTACGGCATTTCCACCATCACGATGACAATCAATGGCTTGATGTTCGAAGCGGATGAAAAAAAACCTTCAGCCGAGACCGGGGGGCTGGTCTCCTGGAATGAGCGCGTAGCGCGCTACCTGCGACCGTTCTCCCTGACCCGCGAGGGACTGCGGGCGCGCCTGGAGGCGCAGTCGGACCAGATCAACGCCCTCACACACCAACTTGCCATTGAGAAACATCGCACCGAGCAATTAAACCTGCTGATGGAACTCAGCCAGCAACTGGAGACTCAACTTGATCAACCTGTGGCCGCCCAATTGGCCGTCAACACACTGGAGCGCGCCATAGATTGTAGTTACGTTTGTCTTTACATCCATGAACCGGAACGGCGCGAATACGTTGTCCTGGCATCAGCGGGCCGCCTGATCCACAACATTTCACCTGGTTACCGGCAAAACATCACACGCGGCGTGATCGGTCGGGCAACGCGATTGCGAAAGACCCAGATTGTCAACGACACACGACTGGATCCGGATTACATTGAAATGGAAAACAACCCTGCCCTGTCATCCATTGTCGTACCCCTCATTTATACTGGCCACGTCAAAGGCATTCTGGAAATTGCCAGTGAAAAGGCAAATGCGTTCAGCAGCGCGGATGTTGCACTGGTCGAGACCTTGGGCACTGAACTTGTGCGCGCCTGGGAGCGATCCAGTTACCATTACCGTCTGATGGAATTGATCCAGGCCGGTATTTCGCTCTCGACAATGGTGGACCCTGAAGCCACTGTGCAGGAAATCGCGACGATTGCCCGCCAGGCATTGGAAGCACGATTTACCTATATCTCACTCTTATTTGACCGGGAAGAGAATCTGACACAAAAGGCGTCCTCCGGCCAGGCGCCGCGCCTGCTGGCATTCCTCGAACAGGACCCATCCCGGGACTCACTGCTCAAAGCCAGTTTGAACGCTGTCCAACCTTTCCGCGTGCGGGACATTCGTAAATATTCATCCAAAGCACGCATCGAGATCGATCATAACGGTCTGCGCAGCCTATTGGTGGTCCCGATCCGAATGCACCATTTGAATATCGGTTCCATTCTGGCATTCGGCAAACAGGGAGAGGTGTTCTTTACTGAAAACGATGAGTCGCTGGCGAACCTGCTGGCTTCCCAGGCTGCAGCCGCCATCGAGAGTGTCTGGCTTCAGCAGGAGCTGCGCACCACTTTGCGGACCACCCGACTGCTCTATGAACTGAGTTACCACATCATCCAGTCCGAGGAATTGCGCGAGGCGGCGCGTCACATTGCAGAAATGGCGCACCGCCTGGCGGGGGCAATCGTCACAGGGATCGTCTTGTTCAAGCCCGACCGCCAGGTTGAAGCGCAAATCGAAGTGGTCTCAGAGGGCGCACGCAGCAGCAGTTCACATCCCATGGAAATGATTGACAAGGTGATGAAGACCGGGCGGTTGATCTACCAATCCATTGACCAGCACACATCACGGGTCTGCCTCCCCATCCAGACCCCCATGCGAAAATACGGTGTGCTCTGGCTGACCATCCCTGAAACACGCGGATACAAATCCGGCAGCCCGGCCGATCTGCAAACCCTGACCAACCAGGCCGCTCTGGCCCTGGAGCGGGCCATCCTGCTGGTCGAATCACGCCGCCAGGCAAAAGAGATCGAATCTGCCTACCGCGAACTGGAATTAGCCTACGACCGAACGTTGGCTGCCCTCATGTCCGCGCTGGATGCCCGCGACCGGGAAACAGAAGGTCATAGTTCGCGCGTCAGTCAATTAACCATCCGGCTGGGCGAAGCGCTGGGACTCAATGTCCAAAACCTGAAAGCGCTGGAACGCGGTTCCCTGCTGCACGACATTGGCAAGATCGGTATCAGCGACACGATTCTGCATAAACCCGGCCCCTTGAATCAAAAAGAATGGGCCAGTATGCGCCTGCATCCGGACATCGGTGCGCGCATTGTCGAAGGCATCCCCTTCCTGCAAGACACACTCCCCCTCATCCGCTACCACCAGGAACGTTGGAACGGGAGCGGCTATCCAATTGGGTTGAGCGGCAAGGATATTCCCCTGCTGGCGCGCATCTTTGCCATTGCAGACGCCTTTGACGCCCTGACCAGCGATCGGCCCTACCGCAAGAAAATCTCAACAGCAGAAGCCATTGATTATCTGGAAAGCGAATCCGGAGCCTTGTTTGATCCTGAGATCGTCCCTGTATTCAAACGACTGGTGATAGAAGGGCGGGCAGATATCCCCGAATCCGAGTAAATGTTTCAGTTTGCCAACACCTCGCGAAAAGCTTGTACAACTTTCCCCACGCCCGCATCGTCAATCCAATAGTGCGTCACCAGTCGGAAGCGCCGCTCATCTTCCGGCCCGACCAGCACACCCCATTTCATTAACTTCTCTGCAACTTGTGGCGCGCTCTGGCGAACATCTTCTCCTAAATTAAAATACACCATATTCGTGGACGGCGAACCCGCGTCAACCACCACGCCTTTAACCTGCCTCAAGCCATCGGCCAGCTTCTTCGCCCGGGCATGATCATCCGCCAGCCGTTCGATCATCTTCTGGAGCGAAATGATCCCGGCCGCTGCCAACACACCCACCTGGCGCATCCCACCTCCCAGCATCTTACGCAGATGGCGCGCCCGCCTGATGAATTTTTCCGATCCAGCCAACATGGAACCAACCGGCGAGGACAGGCCCTTGCTCAGGCAAAACATGACCGAGTCGGCAGGTTCGATCAACTCTTTGGCCGACACATTCTGTGCGACCGCCGCATTGAAAATGCGGGCACCGTCAACATGCAGGGACAAGCCCTTGCCATGGGCCAGTTCCCCTACCTGACGCGTATATGCGGCTGTTAATGGGACGCCGCCGCAGACATTCTGGGTGTTTTCAAGGCAGACGAGTCGCGTGATGGTGTGGTGCACATCCTCGGTCTGGATGGAGGCGAGAATATCATCCAGCGCCAGCGAGCCGTCGCCTTGATTGTGGATCGAGTGCGGATAAATCCCACCCAGCGCAGCCATCCCACCAGCCTCGTTCAGATAGATGTGAGATTTGTCTCCGACGATTACCTCGTCCCCGCGCTGGCAGTGGACCAGCAAAGCCAACAGGTTGCCCATGGTGCCAGAGGGGACAAAAAGGGATGCTTCTTTGCCAACCAACTCGGCAGCCATCTCCTGAAGTTTATTGACAGTCGGGTCATCTTCGTAGACATCATCTCCCACTTCGGCTTTTGCCATGGCCTCGCGCATTTCAGGCGTGGGCCTAGTGACAGTATCAGAACGCAGGTCAATGAATTCCATATACACTCCGTTTAGTTATTGGAACGTAAGGTTTCAAGGATTTGATTTAACTCATCGGGCAGCGGCGCTTCGAACTGGCGCGGCTTTTCCTCGTTCGGTAAAGTGATCTTCAAACGCTGGGCGTGTAGAAAATGACGATGGATCGCAATCGAAAATTTCTTGTGGCCATAGACCGCGTCCCCTACGATTGGGCAGCCCAGAAAGGCGCAGTGCAGCCTGATCTGGTGCGTGCGTCCCGTATGCGGGTGAAATTCCAATAAAGTGTGATGACGAAAACTTTCCAGGGTTTTGTATTCACTTATAGCCTCACGGCCCTTGTCCGGCGAAACAATGGCCATCTTTTTACGATGACTGGGGTCGCGCCCAATGGGCGCTTCCACCCGGCCTGAGAGCGTGGGCGGGGCGCCATCCACAAGAGCGAGATAAATCTTCTCGACCTTTCGCAAGCGGAATTGGTCTTGCAGCCAATGATGAGCGGAGTCGTTCTTTGCCAGCAGGATCAGGCCGGAGGTCTCTTTATCGAGGCGATGGACAACGCCAGGCCGCTCCTCGCCGCCAATCTCCCCAATTTCCGGGTCGTAGCCCAGCACCGCGTTGACCAGCGTCCCCGAAGAATGCCCAGCGGCAGGATGCACCACCATCCCAGCCGGTTTATTGACCACCAGCAAATCCTCGTTCTCGAAAATAATATCGAGCGGGATCTCCTCAGGCGCCAGGCTGATTGAAAGGGGCGGCGGGATGTGCACCGTGATCTCCATCCCCGCTTCGATCATCTGTCCTGCTTTTTTGGCAGGTCGGCCATTGACCAGCACAAAGCCATCCTCGATCAGTCCCTGCAAGCGCGCCCGCGAAAACTCCGGCAACTGCCGCACCAGGAACTTATCGAGGCGATCTGCCTCCTCCGCAAAGCGGAAACTCTCCACTCTATCGCTCACGGTTGTTTGCCGCTCTCCGCTCCATCGTTCCCGATGGGGTCTTTCACGTCGCTGGCCGCTTCGCCAGAAAGTTCAGCAGCTTTCCTTTCGCTTCGCTCCTTAAGCCAGACTCCCAGCAATAACACCGCTACTCCCACGCTGATGCTGCCGTCGGCCACGTTGAAAACGGCAAAAGAACCGATTGAAATAAAATCCGTGACCCGGCCCATCATCAAGCGGTCAATCAGGTTCCCTGCTGCGCCGCCGAGCTGCAAACCCATGGCGAGGCGCAAAGTCCAATCGCTTTCATCAACACGCGGGGCATAATACAGGATTGCGCCAATGACCAAAAAGGCAAGTATGGTAAAGACCAGGTTACCGTTCTGGAACATGCCAAAAGCCGCGCCGCTGTTGTTCCAATGGACGATGCGCGCGTATGGACTGAGCCAACTCAACCAATCTGGCAGCCAGGTAGCAGTAAAGGGCAGGTTCGTGCGCACCAGCCACTTTGTCCATTGATCGAGAGCAACCACCACACCCCCGATCAGAATCAGGAACCCATAAGATCGAAAAAGTTTCAATTCACACCTCGAGTAAAGAATGGCAAGGGATTGTACCAGAAACGCTAATCAGTCACGAACCGGCGCGGCACACGCGCACTGATATTGGTCATCACTTCGTACTCGTTCGTACCAGCCCAGGCTGCCAGCTCTTCGGGCGCAATGCCTCCGCCAAGCAACACCACATCGTCCCCAACCTTGACGTCAGCCTCCCCTGCGTTGACCATGAACTGATCCATGCAGACGCGTCCCACCTGCGGATAACTTTTCCCGTTGATGATGACCCGCCCCAGATTCGTCATGCGACGGAAATAGCCGTCTGCATAGCCGCAGGGAATGGTGGCGATTCTTGTCGGCACCTCAGCCTGCCACAACGACCCATAGCTGACCGGCCGCCCGGGCAAGGTGATCTTGGAAAATGCCACCCGCGAGCGCCAGGTGGCTGCGGGCTGCACATCTACGGAACGAACCGTTTCCGGGCCGGGATAAATCCCATAGAACATGATGCCTGGCCGCACCATATCGAGGTGGCTTTTGGGCAATTGCAGGATGCCGCCCGAATTGGCCGCATGACGGATGCGCGGAGGCGGCGCTCCCCGTTTTTCATAGAAGCCCAGCACTTGCATGAAGCGCGCCAATTGCAGGCGGATATGAGTTAGATCACGCGTTTCTGAATTGGCAAAGTGAGTATAAATACCTTCGACGTCAAGGTGATTACACGATAGCGACTGCTCGATA
>JAKANW010000087.1 GCA_021823555.1 Chloroflexota bacterium | reverse complement strand
GGAAAATCCAGCGCAAGAAGTTCTGTGCTACTCTCGGTGAACCGCTCCGCTTTGCGTGCGGACCCGCATGTCCGGTGGTGTGAGAGGGAGCGGTTAGCCGCCGCTCCCTACTCGATTGATTGATAGTCATCCCTCGAACAAGAATTAACCGAAAATGGTCACCCCGATTCTTCATTCCTTCGCACTCGGCGGTTGGGACGGCTTGCGCCGCAGCAATTTCCAAAGGCCCCACAGGATCAAGAGTAACGGGGCAAGGATTGGCACCAGCACGACAAAGAACCATATCAGGAAATCGGTAATCCCCTGGTAGGCGGTAATGACCGTCTTCTTTGAATTCTCAAAAGTCTTGCCAGGATTCCAAATAGCCGGGGCGGGGGTAGGTGTGGGTGTAGGCGTGGATGCGATCTCAGGTTGTTGCGGCTCGAAGTTTATCGTGATGGTTGAGTAAGCTGAACGGTCGGACAGGTAGTTGATCTGGCCCTTGATTTGCTCGATCTGGCGCTCAACATCTGAGAGTTGTTGATTGATGCGCAAGGCCTCGTCCACGGTTTTGGCCTGGTCGAGGAAAGACTTGATGCGCTCACGCGTGGACTCGAGGTTGGTCAACTGCGACTGCAAATCCACGTACTGGTTCGTGACATCCTCACCTGAGGCGGTCTCATCCAGCACGCGGATGGACAGGGCGCGCAGGCGTGTGAGGGCATGTTCGAACTGCTCTACAGGTACACCGAGGGTCAGCGTGGCATACTTGAGATTGTAATCGTAGTAAGGCTGGAACCAGACCCGCGAACTGATGATGTAGCCTCCCAGGTCGCCCGCGATCTGTGTGGTGAGGTCAACGGCAACGTCCGTGTCGGCCACGAGCAACTTGACATCAGCGTTCTTGATGATCATGTGGCCGGCGCCAGCCGCGGCATTTGTGTCGGCAGGCTGTACCCCTGTGTCAACGAAAGCGGCTGTTGGCAAAGCGGCAGGCGCCCCGGCAGCAGATGAATCTGGGGCACGTTGTCCGTTCACGGGAGCCTCGGCGTAGGCTTCCATGGCAGCAGGCGCCTGGGTCGCAGGAGCCTGGGTTGCAGCGGGAGCCATCGCACCGCCGCAGGCAGCTAACACAAAGGCTGCTGCCATGATCCATACAATGAGCAAAGGGATTCTGGATTTCATCATTCTCCTCCTGAGAGAATATGGATGAGATTTGTTGACAGGACGAGAAGCCAGAATAAAAAGTTCCCCCGATGCAACAGGGATCCTTTGCGAAACCAGGTTGGCATTCAAACCTGCGGGACGGCGAAGAAAACTGCTATTTCAACAATGCTACCAACTGCTGGCAGCGTTCTATCTCGTGCAAAGCCAGCCTGTGCGCCTGAGCGAAGATGTATGTTTGCGCTCAAATCGAGAGGATTTCAGGTGTGTCTCAATCCCTCATAACAAGTCTTCCTGCAGGAAATATCCCAGGAACATGGCAGCCAGATAGGAAGCCAATACCACCACGACCAGATCGCCCGCCAGGCTCCAGGGATAGGCCCATTTCTCGATAAAGGGAATCGCCGGGAAAAGCAGGATAAAAGGATGGAGGCAATATAGCGCCAGGCTGCGGTCAGACATGAAACCGATGATGCGACTCGGTTTCATGTCCACGTTGAGGGCCAAAACCAACACGGCTGCAGTCAGGAAAACCAGCGAGGGCCTGGTGTAGGACGGCAGGGCATGGGCTTCCAACGGGATGAATTCAGGACGCAGATAAACCGTCCAATCCAAAATCGCGAGCAAAGCCGCGCCCACGGCCAACACCAGGGCAATCAAGAACCAGGTGCGCCTGTTTGGAATCTGGTTTTGATATCTTGCCGCCAACAACGCGACAAAAGGGTAAGACAGGAAATTCAATGGATTCCAGAAAACGACCAGGTATGGCTCGTTGACTCGAATCGCAAGAACAGGCAGGACGCCCAATAAAAGCAAGCTGAGTACCAGGCCTATCCACAAATAGCTGTTGGATAGTTTTTTTGCAAAGTGGGCAATGACGATCAGGATGGCCAGGGACAGGAAGAAATAATAGACCGTGTCGCCCGCATGCAGGAGGAATTTGACCCAGCCGGAAATACTATCGGGCAGAATTTCCAACACTTTCAGGCGCGTGTAACGATATACGTTGTAAGCGATGCTCCAAAACAGGACCAGTTTCGCCAGTTGAAAAATCCGCTTCCGAAAATAAAGAGGCTCGAATGGTTTCAGCGCGAACAGGTACGTGGATATTAGAAAAAATATCGGCACCGCCAGGTACAAAACATAGAAATTGATAAAGTCCGAGACGGTGAAGGTGTGAGTACCAAGTCCACCCGCACTAAATACCGAGGAAGGATATATAAATCCAAGATGGATTAGAACAACACAAACAGAGAAGAATGCACGCAGGAAGTCCAGGCTGAAAATCTTCTTCTTGGCTGTGGAGTTATCTTTTGCGTCCATCAACGGTTGCTCAACCCTTCTAGCAAATTCAATAACTTTTCCGCCATCTGTTCGCGGCTGAAATTCTGTTCCAGATACTCGCGCCCTGCCAGTCCCATCCTACGGCTGCGGTCGGGATCCTCGGCCAGGTTTTTGATCGCCTCCGCCAACGCGGACGCATCCCCCGGCCTGGCAAAGAATCCGCAACCGGCGGCTTCGACCACCTGGCGGATCACGCCGTCAATCGCCAGCGCCACTGGACGGCCGGCAGCCATATAGTCAAAGACCTTGTTCGGGTAGGTGGTTTTGTACTCCTCCAGCGGTTTCAAAATCGCAATGCAGGCATCGGCGGCAGCCAGCGCTTCGGCCATGCCAGACTTCGGGATGGAGGGAAGAAAAGTCACATTGTGCAGGCTCATGGCTGCGGCCTGCGCCATCAGGGCCGGCTTCTCTTTCCCATCGCCCACCAGCACGATCTCGACCCTGGGTGTCTCCTCCAATTGATGCGCAGCCTCCAATAGGACATCCAGGTCGTTGGACATGCCGTGCGCGCCTGCATACATCACCACGAATTTATCTTCAAGATGATGAGCGCGACGGAAGCCTGCGCCATTGTTGGATGGATCGAACATGGATGGGTCCGCGCCGTTGGGGATGAGTTCCACCCGCTTCGCGCCTCGACTGGTAACTGGTTCCACATACCCCGGACTGTTGACCATCACCCGGTCCGCGCCATGATAAAGGAAACGCTCCAGCCATTCGGAGGCGCGGATCAACCAGTAGTTCCTCAACACCCCCACGGCAATGGCGAACTGCGGCCACAAGTCGCGCACCTCGAACAGGAACGGCACGCGCTTGATCTTCGCCAGCGCCCAGGCTGTGACTCCCTGAAAGATCGGCGGCGACGTTCCCCAGATCACATCCACATTTTTGACGCCCAGCCCGATCCAGAAAGAGGAGAGCATGAACGAAAAGAAAGCGATGATGCGGTGGATGAAGGATTTGTGATGGACCGAGTAGACGCGGGCGCGCAGGATTCTTACCCGACCCCCCTCTTTCTCTCCCCCCATTTCCTGCGAAAATATGGAAGGCTGGAAGGGAGCCCCCGTAATATAACTGACCGGACTGGCGATCACCGTGACCTGATGCCCGCGAGTGGCAAGAAAACGCGCCAACTCATAATGGCGTGTGCCACCGGGTTCGTCCATGGATGCAAAAGCTTGATGGATGATGAGGATGTGCATAATAGACAGTGGACCGTAGACGGTGGACAGTGGACGGTGGGAAGAGGTCTACCGTCTACGGTCTATTTCTCTTCTTCGTAAATTATAACTGGCTCCGCAGGCCAACCTTCACGCCGGGATTTAAGCGCCATCTCCGCTACTTCAACCGGCACGACGGGCTGGCTGAGTATGTCCAAGATGGGCATCCAGACGGGAAGGTAGGTGCCGGCATCTGGATCATCCGGGCGCGGATCCGTATACTCCTCGCCCGTGCCCGCCCCAAACTTGCCGCCCAACCGCCTGACCAGAAAATACTCCTGACGGTTGCCGCGGAACCACACATCTGCTACTTTCCGCTCGATAGCTATATGCAGACCTAACTCCTCCTCCACCTCGCGGATGATAGCCTGCTCGACCGTTTCACCCTCGTCCACGCCGCCGCCGGGAAAAGTGAAGTAGTGCCTCCCGGCGCGGTAACGTTCGATGAGCGCGACTTGATCGTCTTCGATCAGAATGGCTACGGCTCGGATTCTCATGTTGGGAAAATAAACTCCGTTACAAACTCAGTGACCAAAGCGGATGGACAGGTAATGGAAAGCGAAAGCGCAGGTTCCTTCACCCCATAGGTTCGCGAGACCCAACCGTCAATCGGGGAAACGTCAGTGTCGCCCCACACCAACTCCCCTGCCCGCGCCAGCCCCAGCTTGAATTGATCGGGGTGATCTTCGAGGATGGTAATATCCGCCATCAAGCGGACAGTCACCCAGCCATGTGGAGAGAGCAGGCGCAAGTCACAACCCACGCTATCGAGGTTATCCGGTAACCCAGCAACCTCCCATTCCCAATCCGGCAGAAGCCAATGGACTCGAAACATGTGGGACGTTTCATTTCTCAGACTCAAGGGTTGTGCCAGGAGCCTGTCCCAAACTGTCCATTTTTCATCCCGATAAACGCTGACCTTTCTTTCATGAAGAATCCCGCGATAGCCTTTGTGATAGGCCTGCACACTTCCAAAAATGTTTTCATCGGTCTCAATGATGCTATTTGAAAACGCATTGAACCAATCGAGCGTCATGAAACGGCCGCTGCGTGTCATCTGGTCGCGGCCATCCACGGTCACAGTATTATGAACGCGGGTCGCGACGAGTGGGTTGTCCCACGGGGCGGGCGCGTTGTAAAGATATGTGCCCGCGTCCTGCGCGATGTTCAGCCCACGCCACCACAAGTCCAGGTGCAATTGGTCCATGTGCGAGAGGCGGCTCTTGAAACGTGAAGCTCGCAGATAAGCCCACGAGTCCCTGCCACGCAGGTTATCGCTCATGTAATGTTCCGGCTCATAGGTCTTGGTCACAGGTGCGAGTTCCAGCCAAAGCGACATTTCATCCCACAGGCCGGGAGACAGTTGCGTATTCAGGAAGGCCCTGGCCGCGGCCTGCACCGTCGGGCGGAAGTCGTTAAACGGAGTCACGCTGAGGGGCAGGATTAAAGCTCCGTCGTTCGCGCCCAGGTTCGGGGTCCGGCCTGAAGCGGGATCAAGGATCGAGAAGAGCCAGTGCGTGGCGCGCTTCAACGCCCGCAGGGTCGTGTACGGCCAATCCGCATCCTTGACCGCATCCACCCACAACGCAGCTTGCAGCATCACGCGCTGGTAGTTGGTCGAATGCTGGATGTATTCGCCGTATTCGCCAATCTGGTGCTGGAAGGCCCAGTTCAACCAACGCCAACCGAGGGCGCGCCACTTTGGATTTTGAAAAGCCAATCCAACCGTGTAAAGAGCGGCGGCTTCAATGATGAGATGGTTGTTGGTTTGTGACCTGGCGTAGACGAGCGTTGGAGGGATGCGCGCCGCATGTTCGGCAATGCTCTGGATAAGCTGCCCACGTCGCGCGGGACTGGAAGCTGGCGCCGTTTCCAAAACTTGCGCGGCCCAGACGAGCGCCATCAACCGGATGCCGACCTCCTGGCCGTTCATCCAGTGCGGGCCGAGGTTGGCGGGATTGGCTTGCGTGAAGGTCTCAAAGTATCGCCAGAAGGACTCGGCGTATTGATCATCCTGGGTGAGGTGATACGCGCGGCCAAGGATGAAAGTCCAACCGAAGCGGACGGGTTCCCATAAAAACTTTATGTCTTTGTGAGGAATGTGGAGCGTGTTGCGTGTTGCATGTTGCGTTTCGTAGGCTGTCCAATGGTGGAGCGGTTGGGGCAGCGTGAGATTGATTTCGACAGGCTCGCCGCCGAACATGCGGAACTTGCCTGCCACGATTTCGTCGGCTTGGGCGAGGAGGGAGGCTTTGCCATCTTCGCCGAGGGTGGAGGCGAGCTGATTGCGAGAGGGAAGGGAAAATAGACTGTGGACAGCAGGCTGTGGAC
This sequence comes from Chloroflexota bacterium, assembly GCA_021823555.1. The sequence continues at coordinate 2,522 of JAKANW010000087.1, read as the reverse complement.
AGTCTACGGTCTTCGGTCTACTGTCTAACCTTTTGTAATGCCCCGTCACCAGCCCAAACTTGTACAACGCAAACAACGCCAGTGGACCGGGTCCCACCTGGCAAAGAAATTTCAGGGCGGTGGAAAATCTCGATGCCATTAACGGATGCGATCCAAGTAAGTGAGAGCGTGGAATAAGCCTGCGACTTGCAAGGCGTGGAGGAATTCTCCGCGCTTCGTCATGGCGATCAGTTCGTCGAGGGAAACCAGATGGACTTCGATGTCTTCGGCTTCATCGAGGTGCTGTCCGTCCACCTTTTCGGCATCCAGGGCTAGGAAGAAATACAAGCTGTTCGATTGCAGGGCGGGGTTCGGATAAAACTTCCCCACCTCAATCAGGTTGGAGGATGCGTAGCCTGTCTCCTCCAGCAATTCCCGTTTTGCTCCATCAATGGCAGGTTCGCCATCCTCCACGACGCCGCCAGGGAATTCCCACAGCACATCCTGCACCCCGTGACGATATTGACGAATGAGTACAACCTGCTGGTCTTTTGTCATAGCGAGAACGTTGGCCCAGGTGCGGAACTCGAAGACAATCGCTTCCAGAGGCTTGCCGTTTGGCAATTCACATTGATCCACTCGAAATCTCGAGCGGAAGTGTTTTGACTTGAGTATTTTCCACGGTTGGATGGGCATAAGGTTATCCTCGGATTCGATCAATTATCTCACAGCGAAATCAACGCCGATCCCTGGGCTTTTGGTACGTTTCCATCAATTTGCGGATAGCTGGCATCAGCGGAGGGCTGATATTTTCCGGCAAAGCATCCAAAGGGAAGTATTGAAAACCTGAATGTTCTTCGGGATTGATATCCATCGTACCACGCAAATCATGGGTGAGAAACACGATGGAAATGTTATAGGTCTCATCGCCATTCGGATATTTGTAATACATTTCCGGACCGGAGAACACACCAAAGAGAGTCATCTCTCCAATCTCCAAACCCATCTCTTCGCGCGTCTCGCGGCGGGCAGCATCTTCGACAGTCTCGCCCAGTTCAACTGCGCCGCCCGGCACTCCCCAACACAGGTTGTCCGTGCGTTTCAGAAGCAACAGATGGTCCCCTTCGTCCAGCACAAACACAGTCGCGCCGACCATCAGAATGGGGCGATGCCCAATATATTGACGAAGCTGGAGAATATAGTCCATCAAAACCGCTCCACCCGCAATGGGCTGAGATCGAAGGCAGGCTTCTGCCCGGTCACCAACTCTGTCACCACCTGACCTGTGCCCGGACCGAGAGACAGTCCCAACATGGCGTGACCCGCAGCAAGGATAAGGTTCTGATAACGCAGCGAACGCCCGATGATCGGCATCCCGTCAGGAGTGGTGGGACGCAGTCCCGCCCAGGTTTCCTGGATGTCGAGTTTTTCATCGAGCTGAATATACTCGCGCACCGCGGATTCGATCTGACGGATCCAGTGCGGCTCAGGCTTGGTTCCGTACTTCCCCACTTCCAGCCGGCCCGTGAAGCGCAGCAACTCTCCCATCGGTGTGACTGCCACGCGTCGTTCACCCAGCAGCAATGCCTGGCGCGGTATCTGCTGCGTGGCAGACATGGTCAGGCTGTATCCCCGCGCCGGCTGAACAGGAATGTTTATCTGTCGTAGATCGCGCGCCACAGCGGGAGTCCACGCGCCCGCGGCCAGGACGATCTCATCCGCTTCGAACTTCCACGCGCTTGTCTTCACCGCGCGGACTTTTCCATCGGCCACGTCAAAGCCAGTGACGGGCGTATTTTCATAAATGCCTGCTCCCATCGCACGGACGCGATCCGCCAGCAATTGCAGGAAGCGCGCAGGGTTGAGGAACGCATCGCCCGTGAAGTGGACTCCGCCCACCACATCCTCGCGCGCCATTGGCTCGCGCACGTGGACAGCAGACTTGTCAAGCACTTCAGCGGGGATGCCGTGCTGGTTCATCACTTCGGCTTCGTGCTTTCCACCTTCGAAGGCTCCGGCGGATTTGTAGAGGAAGAGCAGGCCTTTCTCTTGATACTCGCAATCGAAATTCTCTTCAGCGATCAACTTTGCGAAATTCGCTGCGCTCAACTGGCCGAGGCTGTTCAACGGCGGGATGGCGCGCTGGACGTTGGCGTCACTGCACGCGAATACAAACTGTAACAGCCACGAAATGTAGCTCGGCTCGAGGCTGATCTTCATCCCGAAGGGACTATTTTGCGGGTCGAGCATCCACTTGAGAGCCGCGCCCACGATCCCAGGCGCGGCCAGTGGGATGATGTGACTCGGCACGATGTGTCCCGCGTTGCCCGAGGAGCTTCCCTTTGCAATCTCTTTTGATTCAACGATGGTGACTTTCCGCCCCGCCTTGAGCAAAGAATAGGCGCAGTTCAATCCGATTGAACCGCCGCCGATGATGAGGACATCGTGCTGTTGTATGTCTGTTTTGTTTGTCATGGGTCTCCAAAAATAATTCAAGAGGGATTTCGCGCCGGCAAAACAGGTCGAAGACCTTTGTGAATTAG
>JAKANW010000086.1 GCA_021823555.1 Chloroflexota bacterium | reverse complement strand
TGGGTGGCCGCGGCAGGCTCGAGGTCCGCAGCGCCGCGGTGCACGTTCTCTGCGGGAATGTGCACCTGATCCAAAAACACCTGTTTCGCCTGGCCATAACTATTTTCCGGGTCATCCGGCGGCACACAACGTTCATCACCCCAGAAGACATGGATGTGCGACCAGTCCATCTGCGAACGAGTTGGCTCCTGCGCTAAAAGACGATAAAGTGACATGGGTGTATTGCCACCACTCAACGCAACCAGGAAACGTCCACGCTTTGCGATGGCCTGCCGGGCAGCCTCGATCATGATTTCTGCCGCAGCCCGGCTCAGGGACTCACTATCTTTGAAGATACGAAGAGTTGGATTCATACTGTACCTCAGGCGAAAAAGTGTAGCACATTTTTCGTTTTAGACTAGAATCCACTCATGTCAAAGATTGATCTCAAACGACTCAAAGCGCATCGGGCGCGGACCTTCGGCCTGCCGCCGTCTCCGCGCGTCACCTCCCCCTCAGCCGCCCTCGACTTTATCAACGAGCGCGGCTTCGTCTACTTTTGGCCGATCAAAGGGATTGACCTGCCCAGCCTGTGGGTGGCCGTGGCCGGGGACCGTCCCGTCGCGGACGCACACGATGATCCCGGCCACATCACCTGGGGCTGGAAGGATAACGCCCTCGACAAGAAGATCTGGTATTACGGCAAAGTGCTGCGCCGCAAAGCCACCATGATCTCGCTGGAGGTCGCACCATATTTTTACGCTCTCTCTGAAAATTATGGCTCGCCCGAAGAGGATTATTTGATCGCCTACCAGGAGGGACGTCTATCACAGGCGGCCAAGCAAATCTACGAAACACTGCTCGATAACGGGATGCTTAATACGCTCGACCTGCGCCGCATGGCAAAGTTGGCCAATGCCAAAGAATCCGAATTCAACAAGGCGCTGGAACAATTGCAGGCCGACTTCAAGATCCTGCCGGTCGGTGTGGCACAGGCCGGCGCGTGGAAGTATTCGTTCATTTACGAGATCGTCACCCGCCATTATCCCGGCCTGCCCGAACAGGCACGTTTCATCGGCGAAGGCGAAGCGCGCCAGAAATTGGCTGAGTTGTACATCCAATCTGTGGGAGCGGCGCAGATGCGGGATGTGACCAAATTGTTCGGATGGTCGAACGAAATTGCCCGGCGCACCCTGGATCGCCTGGTGGAACAGGGAGAACTTTCAAGAACAGCTCATCCGCAGATGGAAGGAGAATGGCTGGCCTTGCCCAGTTTGCTGCGCGCTTGATTTTCCTCCCACACACCCTATAATAAAAGTACAGTCCAGCAAGAAGCAACCCGGCTGCATTCCTGTACGTATATCTTTTTAGACTTTTCAACCGGAATGACTCCGTATCTAAACAGCATTGGCTTGTTATAATCACACCTTTTCAAAGGAGAATGTCTATGAACAGACAAGGTCGTACGCAACTTGCATTGGGCATTTTGCTGATCCTGCTCGGCGGGTGGTTCCTGGCAGATCGCAGCCTGCCGGCCTTTCATGCAATCGTTGCCCGCTTCGCGGAGTGGCCCATCAGCCTGATCGGCATCGGCGCATTGCTGTTCCTGCTGGGATTAATCCTCGGCGCGCCGGGCATGTCCATCCCGGCAGCCATCGTGGCAGGTATCGGCGGCATCTTCTATTACCAGCAGATGTACAACGATTACCAGTCCTGGTCGTACATGTGGACGCTCATCCCCGGCTTCGTGGGCGTGGGTTCCATCCTGGCAGGGCTGCTGGGCGATAACACGCCCAATAGCTTGCGCCACGGGCTGAACCTGATGGTCGTCAGCGCCGTATTGTTCCTGATCTTCTCTTCCTTCCTAGGCGGGTGGAAGTTGCTCGGCAACTACGGCCCTGCCCTCCTTCTCATCCTGTTGGGACTGTGGGTGCTCGGCAATGGTGTTTATCACACGTGGCGAAAAAAGGAGTAACCATGCGACGCTCTTCTCTCATCTGGGGTGTGATCCTGTTGCTATTGGGCGGCTTAATGTTCGTGGATGCAACCGGCCTGCGATTGCCCGGCGGCGCAAGACCCATGGAATTCTTCTGGCCGCTGCTGCTCATCCTGCTGGGCGGTTGGTTAATCCTGGCAGTTTTCCTGCGCGGCGTGAACGCGCCTGAATCCGAGCAGGCTACCGTGAGCTTGCAGGGCGCTTCGGAAGCCCGTGTGAGGATCAGCCACGGCGCGGGGAAATTTAATCTGTCCAGCGGCGCAGGCAGCGGGGATCTTGTCAACGGCACATTCATGGGTGGCTTGCGGCAATCAGCCCATTTAAACGGCAGCCGGCTGGAGGTCGCGTTAAGCCCGGCTCCCACCGATTGGCTGTCCTCCTTGGGCAGTTTCAGGCGCTACGATTGGGATGTCCACTTCAACCCTGACATTCCCATGACGCTAAAACTGGAAATGGGCGCTAACAAGTCCAGGGTTGACCTGAGCGACCTGCGCGTGACCGACCTCAAACTGGAGACCGGCGCCAGCGACACCCGCGTCATCCTGCCGAAACAGGGCCGCCTGCGCGCGGACTTTGACCTGGGCGCGGCCTCCCTCGATGTCACCGTCCCTGACGGCGTCGCGGCCCGCATCCGCGTCAACCAGGGTGTCTCGGATGTCAAGGTGAACCAGTCGCGTTTTCCGCGCTCCGGTAACTTCTATCAATCTCCCGACTTCGACTCCGCGGCCAATAGCGTGGACATCACCATTGACGCTGGCGCGGCCGGGATCACCGTCCGCTAAAAAATTCAAGGAGAATGCAAATGAAACGGTTCGACTATCGCATCATCCTGGGGCTTCTGCTTGTATTGGGTGGCGGTTTGTTACTTATGCAAACCACGGGTTATCTCAAAAATGCCACCGACTTGTTCTGGGGCGCGATCTTCCTTCTGGGCGGGGCTGCTTTTCTCTCAGTGGTTATCGGCGGGGAATGGTGGGGGCTTTTCCCCGGCATGACTCTCCTATCCGTAGGTGTGGTCATTCTGTTCGGCAACCGGTTGGGCGACTTTGCAGGAGCCGTCGTCTTGGGAGGCATTGCCCTCGCCTTCTGGCTGGTTTACATCCTGGATCGTTCACGCTGGTGGTCGCTCATCCCGGCCGGCGTATTGTCCGCGCTGGCAGTTGTTTCCTTCCTCCCCAACCGGATCGGCGTATTCGAGACAGGCGGCGTGTTCTTCCTCGGCCTGGCACTGACTTTCCTGCTGGTGGCGCTGCTGGCTGGATATCGCTGGGCGTACTATCCCGCCGCCGCGTTGGGCGTGATCGGCATCCTGGCTACCGCTTCTTTGATGGATCTGGCCAACTACATCTGGGCAATTGCACTGATCGCCGCCGGCGGCTTCCTGATCTTCAGGTTTTTCAGGGTTCGCTAAACGCAAAACTCCTCGAAGTCGAATGGCTCCGGGGAGTTTTGATTTAAGCCTTCAAGAAGTTTACTTGTCCTCCACTACTTCCACTTCCGGGAAGAACTGGCGTACCGTGCCCGCCACCCAGCCGTGCAGGGTGGTCGGCGAAAGCGGACAGCCCAGGCAGGCCCCGCCCAGTTTCACCTTCAACACCTTCCCATCGAAGGCGACAAATTGTACCGTCCCGCCGTGGAATTGTTCCACGTAGGCGCTGACCTTCTCCAACAACGTGCGTAACTGCTGTTCCTGGGTTTCGATTGAGCCAGTCATTTTTACTCCACTGCACTTTCTGCCAGATCCTGGGTTTTCATCCCTTTCCTCAGCATGGATTTAACCTGCGAGCGGGCGTTCTTCCAACGCGAGGAGACCATGCGGGCCAGACGGTCCAGGAGGATACTGCCGGTGGTGGGATGTTCCATACAAAGCCGCTCCAGGTCCCGGCCGCGGATGCGAATAGAATCCATCGCTTCGACGCTCCTCACCCTCGAAGTATAGGCCGGGCTGCCGACGACCGCCGACCAGCCAAAGGCATTTCCTGCCTTCAAATGGGTAATGGTAATCATGGGAGCATCGTATGGCTTATATTCGACCGCCACACTACCAGATAGAATTAAATACAAATAGATTGCCTCGTCGCCTTGCTCAAAAATGACCGTGTCTTCCGGGCAAACATAAATTTCAAACAAAGGCTTCAGCAGTTCCAACTGCCACAGGCTTAACCCATCCAGGAGTTGAATCTCGCTAAAATTCTCCAACATTTATTTCATCTTATCGTAAGCCCCAGGGTGATTTCCAGTATCAAATATCCTAAAAGACTAGACATTAATCCCCCTTTCAGGGATGACAAATTTTCTCGGTTATACTGTGTAGTTGTGACTTTTCTCCGAGGTGTGCATCTAAATGACATTAGAAACTATACAGCCTGAAATTTCCCTGGAAGCGCTTAAAGCGGGAGATCGCGCCGAATTTGCCCGCCTGGTTGACCTGGCTTCCGGGCCGATTTACCGGCTGGGCCTCAAAATGCTGGGAAACGAGCAGGATGCCGAGGATATTTTACAAACGACGTTCCTCAAGGCCCTGCAATCCATCCCTGAATTTGAGGGTCGCTCCAGCCTGATGACCTGGCTCTACCGGATCGCCGTCAACGAAGCGCTCATGCTCATCCGCCGCCGCAAACCACAAGTGGAAATTGCCGATGAGCCTCATGATGATAATAAGAATCTACCCGTCCCGGCGCAATTGACCGATTGGTGCTGCCTGCCCGAATCTGATTTCCTTTCAGCCGAGTCACGCCGGGCGCTGGACGAGGCGGTCAACGCCCTGCCTGAAACCCTGCGTATCGTATTCCTGCTGCGCGATATCGAAGGGCTTTCGATCCGCGAAACCAGCGAAGCGCTTGGCCTGACAGAAACCGCGGTAAAGACCCGCCTCTTACGGGCGCGGCTTCACCTGCGGGAACGATTATCGGTTTATTTTAGCGAACGTCTCGGAGAGGAGAAAGCCAAATGAAGCATACCCCTCAATGCCGCGAATTGCTTGGGTCCATCTCGGAATACGTGGACGGCTCCCTGCAGGAAGAATTGTGCCGCAAACTGGAACAACACCTTGCCGAATGCGAAGATTGCCAGGTGGTTGTTAACACGTTCAAGAAAACCATCGAGTTGTATCATACGGAGACGCTGCAAACCGTACCATCCGAAGTTCGCCAGCGACTATACAAACGACTCGATCTTGAAGACCTGCTCAATGGTACACAGTAATCCCGTATAAAACGCGACATTTCCCGTCATTCTGCATCCAAACAACGTGACTGCCGAACCCGAAAAAATTCTCTCCTCGCTTGAACTGCTGCTGATGGGCATGAACCAGCCCCAAGCCTCAACAGTTGCACCCTTGCGTTCAGGCCAACCCTGTCCACAGTGCGGGGAGGGCCGGTTGGAATACAACGGTCTGCTCCAACTGGAATGCCCGCACTGCGGATTCGTCAACGGTGAGGGCGGCGGTTGCACCTGATAACCCCATCTTATGCCCCGTGCGGGCTTTGGAGAATGAATGACAAAACTGCTCGATGAAAATGTTACCACCCAGATCCGCGAAGTCTTTGCAGAATTAAAACAACCTGTGCACGTCCTGTTCTTTGGCCGTGACCAGGGTTGTGATTATTGCAACGACACCCGCCAGTTGGCCGAGGAAGTTGTGGAGCTTTCGGATAAACTCAGCCTGAGCGTTTACGACCTGGATACTGACGCCGAGGCCGCCCAGCGTTACAATATGGATAAAGCTCCCGGCCTGGTGATCGCGGCCAAGGATGGCAACCAGATCATTGACCTGGGCATCCGCTACGCCGGCATCCCCTCCGGGCATGAATTCACATCCTTCATCCAGGACTGCCTGCTCGCCTCGAGCCGGGACTCGGGCCTGTCTGCCGATGCCCGGGCCTTCCTCAAAGCCCTGACGAAACCGGTCAACCTGCAAGTCTTTGTCACCCCTACCTGACCGTATTGCCCGCGGGCCGTGGTGCTCGCTCACATGATGGCAATGGAAAACCCGCAGATGGTACGCGCGGAAATGGTCGAGGCAATGGAGTTCCCTGATTTGGCGAACCAGTTCAGGGTCTCGGGCGTACCGCATACCACGATCAACAGCGGAAAAGGCAACGTGATCGGAGCCGTCCCGGAGGGCCAACTGCTGGCCGAGATCCAGAAGGTATTGGCAAGTTAAAGTTCAAATTTCTTTGGAGATGGTATGACTCGCGAAACACGCTCAACACAGCGCCGAAGCCCAAATCTGTCACTGGTTGTGATCGGCATGGGCTTGGTGTTGATTGGGTTGGCAGCTTTCTACTTCCTGCCGCGCGTACAGGACAATATTTCGACGGTGCAGAACCTTGAATCTTCTGTAATCCCTGCGCAGGTCAACTACCCGGCCCCTCAACTATCGTTAACCGATGTTCAGGGAAAGGCCTCCTCCCTGGCAGATTACCGTGGCCAGGTGGTACTCGTCAATTTGTGGGCCACCTGGTGCCCGCCCTGCAAAGCAGAGATGCCCACCCTGCAAGCCTTCTATGAAAAGTACAAACAGGATGGCTTTCTGGTGGTGGCGATCAATGACGGCGACCCGGCTTCTGACGTGATCCAATTCGTCGGCAATTACAACCTGACCTTCCCGGTCTGGCTGGATCCGAAATACACTGCCACCGAAAAAGCCTTCCAGACGCCCAACCTGCCCAGTTCTTATCTGATGGACCGCAGCGGCGCGATACGTCTGCGTTGGGTGGGTGAGACCAGCCAGGCAATGCTGGAAAAATACGTAGCCCCCATTATCACGGAGTAGACATGGATGCCAGAGTTACCCTGAAAGACCGCATGACCTTTGTGGGCCTTGCCGATAGCGGCCACGAAGTCCTGATTGACACAGACCCGGGCGTGGGCGGCGATGATACCGCCTCGCGGCCCATGGAATTGATTGCCATGGGCCTGGCTGGCTGCACTGCCATGGATGTGATCTCCATTCTGCGTAAGAAGCGGCAGGAGGTCAGTTACTTCGATGTGCAGGTACATGCCGACCGCGCCGAAGAGCATCCCAAGGTATTTACAAAAGCAGTGATCAATTACGTGGTCAAGGGCCACAACCTGGACGAGGCCTCCCTGGTGCGCGCCATTGAACTTTCGGCAACCAAGTATTGCCCGGCGCAGGCCATGTTGAGCAAGGTCTTCCCAATAGAATTGAGATACCAGATTTTTGAGGGAGACGACACACTGGCCAAGGAAGGCGCCTGGCAGCCAGCATAAAAAGACTGGCAGCATCCTTGTTCTCTCCCTGAACACAAATTTCATGGTTTGAACCGAAGAGACGATCTGAAAAGATCGTCTTTTTTTGCAACCGAGCTGAAAAATGCACGTAGATTTGAATGGCGCTGCGAAAATAAAATAGAACCAGCCGACAAAAGCATAAATTCCTTTGAAAAGTCATAAGAATACTCATGTAAGGAGAACATTATCATGAAACCCGCCCGGATCATCCTCGTGATTGCAACCCTCGGCCTGGCGCTGACTGCCTGCGGCGCAGGAGCAGCCGCGACTCCCACAGCCACCGCCATCCCCACCGTTATCGCAGATACCACCATCGTGACCGAAGGCCGCCTCGAGCCTGTGCGCTATACCCAGATCGCCCTGAACGCCAGCGGGCTGGTCAGTGACGTGCTGGTGAAGGAAGGCGATACTGTGACCGCTGGACAGTTGATCGCCACCCTAAAAAGCGACCAGGCTAAAACCCTGGAGGCCGCGCGAGCCGACGCTTCGCAGGAATTAACCGCGTCCTACCAGTCGGTGCGCGACGCACAATTCAAACTCGACAATTTCGATGTCCCCACCGATTTTTCAGGCATGACCCCTTCGCAGGCTGTGGAACAAATGCTGACAAAGTTGAATGCGGCCCGCGACGCGTATGAGCCGTACAAATACCTCGGCCCCAACAACAATACCGGTCGTGAATACAAGAAGCGGCTGGATGACGCCTGGGCCAAATATCGCAAGGCCATTCAGTGGGTGGAACTCGAATCCACATCTGAATCGGCGCAGGCGCGGCTGGACCAGGCCCAGAAAGATTACGATGCCTTGCAAGATACGTCTCTGACAGAAAACACCGCAGGCGTACGCGCTGCGTTGGCGAACGCAGAAGTACGCGCTCCGTTTGCAGGCGTAATTACCACGCTGAGCCTTAAGGTCGGTGAATTCGCTGCTTCAGGACAACCCGTCATCACGATTGCCGACATGTCCCAGTGGGTGGTCAAGACCACTGACCTGACCGAGATTGATGTGGTCAATATCAAGGAAGGCCAGCCGGTGACCATTAAACTGGATGCCATCCCTGGCGCCGAACTAAAAGGCAATGTTCTCTCCATCGGCCAGACCTATGGCGAGAATCAGGGCGACGTCGTCTATGAAGTGACCGTTCTTCTGACAGACAAAAACCCCGCCATGCGCTGGGGCATGACCGCCGCCGTAACGTTTGAGAAATAAATGGGATGTCGTTGCGAGCGTTCGTTGCGAAGCAACCTTCAGTTAGATGGGCAACAGCTACTTCTGGTGCCCTCCGCTGAAAGGGAGATGGCTTCGGCAGGAAAAGCGCCGCCTCGCAATGACATTCAAATTAACCGAGGCTCTTATGTCCCTCTTTAGCAAACC